>DASVVZ010000110.1:0-3721 GCA_036389875.1 Pyrinomonadaceae bacterium | reverse complement strand
ATAAACGCAAGGGCTATTATCGCAAGGGCTCTGACAACCATAAGACCTCCTTAAGCAGAAGTTTTACTCGCCGGGAATGAAGCCATCCTGGCTCTCTTCAAATCCTTCGGCGCGAAGCTTTCCGTCCTCTTCCTTGATGCGGCAAAGCGGGACGCAGGGGTCGTGATAGAAGAGACAGAGCCAGCCATCACGCGCGGCCTGCGGCAGCAGCCGCTTTTTAGCTTCCAGCGTTTCAACTGGAAAAAGATCATAGCCCATTATCCAGGCCAGCGGGACATGAGCGCGAGTCGGCACAAGGTCTGCGAAACAGAAGAGCGTGCGCCCCTGTCGCTCCAATCTAACGCACTGCATTGTGCGCGAATGGCCCGTGACCGTTTCAAGGCTGAGGCCCGGTACGACCTCGTACACGGAATCCTTCAATTCCAGCTGACCCGACTCCAGCAAAGGCCGCCAGTTCTCCGGCAGGTAGCTTGCGCGGTCTCTCTCGTGCGGCGACTCCGCGTGCTCGTATTCGTCACGCGAGACGAAATAGCGTGCGTTAGGGAAAGCCGCAACGGCTCTGCCTTCATCATTCAGGGTCGTGTTGCCGCCCGCGTGGTCGAAATGCAGATGCGTGTTGACGACAATCGTTATCTCTTCGGCGCTCTGTCCCGTCACGGCTTTCAGGCTCTCAGGCAGAGACATCTGGCGCGAGATGCCGTACATGTCCGCCTGCTTCGCAGACCACTTGTCGCCTATGCCGGTCTCGATCAGAATCCGCTCGCAGCCTGCCTCCACGTAGAGGCAGTTCATGTTCAGGCGTATGCGATTCTGTTCATCCGGCGGGCACGGGCGCGACCAGAGCGTGCGAGGCACCACGCCGAACATGGCCCCGCCGTCCAGACGGAACTCCGTGTCGGGCACGACCTCTACGCGATAATCTACGAACTGCATTCCTGTTAAGGCCGTCGCAGAAGGCTAGACGAGGCTTAAGGTCTTCTTGTCCCCGGCCTGTTAGCGCCAGGCTTTGGGGGCGTCGTCCCTGGGCTGGCGTTCGAGTTGCCCGGCCGTGTGGGCTGAGGCTGCGTATTGCCGTTCGAGCCTTCCGTGCCCTCTTCCATGCCGGGCAGGGTCATCTCAGGCATCTGAGGCTGAGGCGGTGGCGGCTCAACCTTGAAATCTTCCGCGACCGTCACGCGAGAGCGATTGACAATCTCCTCTATGACCTTTTCCTGCTTCTCCTTTTCGACGGCAGCGCGTGCCTGATCCTTCATGGAAGGCGGCGGGCCGAACGGATTCGGAGGCGACGCCTGGCCCACTGTCACCAGTATGTGGCGTGCGTGAACCTGCTCTTCCTTCTTGCCGTCTTTCTCTTCCGTCTTGCGCTCTTCGACCTTGATTACGTGGAAGCCGAAGGGGGATTCCACTATGTCGCTTATCTGTCCGGGCTGAAGCGCAAAGGCTGCCTCCTCGAAAGGCTTGACCATCTGCCCGCGCGCGAACCAGCCAAGGTCGCCCTCGCGCTCCTTGCCGCCCGGCTCGTCCGTGAACTCCTTGACCAGCGCATTGAAGTTTTCGCCCGCGCGTGCGCGGCGAAGCGCGTCTTCGGCCTTAGAGCGTGCTTTGGCGATCGCCGCGTCCACCTCCGCGTCAGTGGCGGTAACCTTGGGCTTCAACTGCTGCTCGGCATACTTTTGCACCAGCACGCGCGACTGCTGAAGCATTATCTGCAACTCAGTCTCGCGCCTGGTGTCTATGCCAGCGGCCTTTCCTTTGCGCTCGGAAATCATAACCCTGGCCCATTCCTGCTTGAGTCGCTGCTGCTCGGCCTCTTCCAGCCTCTCAGGGATGGGGATGCCCAGGCCCTGCGCGTCCTTTATGAACTGGTCGAACTTCTGATCCTGCCCGGCCTCGGCCATGTAAGCCTCTATCTCCTGGGGCGTGACATTCACTAAGGTCTGCGAGCCAGCCTTCTTCTGTTCCTCTTCCTGGTAGGTTTCGGCCACGATGAGCGTGCGCATCAGCTCAAGCTGGCGTTTGATTTCCGGCTTGTCGCCAACCCCTGCGGCTCTGGCTTCTTCAGCGAGCGCCAGAAGCTGCCTGATATTTTTGGCGAAATCCTTGCGCGCCTTTTCATCAGAGGCGAGACGTGCGCGCAGCTGAGCGGGTTGCTGAGCGGCAATGCGCGACATGTCTTCGGCTGTGAGATTGACGGCGCGCGCGCGGTGCGCTTGTGCCTGCCAGGCGATGATGCCGAGCGAGAAGAGAACCGCCACAGAGGCTGCGATTAAGGCTTTGGTGGTTGATTTCAAGTTGAACTACTTATCCTTTCCATGAGGCTGATGGGCAGTTTGCTCGACCAGTTCCAGAAGTACTCCGTTTGCCGAAGAGGGATGAACGAATGCTATGAGCGAGCCGCCCGCGCCCACGCGCGGCTGCTCGTCAATCAGTCGCGCTCCCTGCTCACGCAGGCGTGCGAGCGCGGAATGTATGTTGTCGACGCGCACGGCTATGTGATGAATGCCTGGGCCGCGCTTCTCCAGAAATTTTGCCACGGGCGAATCGTCGCTCGTCGGCTCAAGAAGCTCTACGCGGGATTCTCCGATGGGCAGCATGGCCACGCGCACGCGCTGCTCGGCCACCTCTTCCACTTCAATTACCTCAAGGCCCAGCGCCTCGCGCCAGAACCCTAGCGCCTCTTCAATCTGCCTCGTAGCAATGCCGAGATGGTCAATTATCATAATCAGTTTTCAGTTTTCAGCTTTCAGTTTCCAGTTAAAAGCAGGACTTTCCCTTGCCGAAAACTGAAAACTGATTACTGTTTCATTATCTCTTCCACGGCCGAGTATGGGTCGCGGCTCTTGGCGGCGACTTCTGCGCTGAGGCGGTCGAGCTGGTCTGATGCCGAATCGCGGTCGAGGGTTTGCGCCAGAAGCCGCTCTCGCAGAAGCTCTAGTATGCGCCAGCGCGCTATCGCCCGGCGGCGCTCCTGGCTTGAGTCAGCCGTTAGCTGAAACTCTCGATAGCTCTCTATGGCAGCCGCTAAATCCTCTACGCCTTTGTTTTCCGTCGCCACTGATTTGACGATGGGCGGATTCCAGCCGTCGGGCCGCGTGGCTAAAGAGAGCAACGCTTCCAGCTCTTTTTCCGTCCTGAGCACGCCGTCGCGATCCGCCTTGTTGATGACGAAGCAGTCGCCAATCTCCATGATTCCGGCCTTGATGGCTTGAATGTCGTCGCCCATGCCGGGCACCAGCACGACCACGGAAACGTCTGCCGTCTTGACTATCTCAACCTCGTCCTGACCAACCCCGACCGTCTCGACTATGATTTTGTCAAAGCCCGCGGCATCCAGAATCGCCACGGCATCAACGGTCGCACGCGCGAGGCCGCCTAGATTGCCCCGCGTAGCCATGGAGCGAATGAAGACGCCGCTATCGAGGCCTAGCGTCTGCATGCGTATGCGGTCGCCAAGGATTGCTCCGCCCGTGAAGGGGCTGGAAGGGTCAACGGCAATGATGCCTACGCGCTCTTTGCGCTGCCTGTAAAGAAGCGCGAGCTTATCAACGAGCGTTGATTTTCCGGCGCCGGGCGCGCCGGTGATGCCCACGACTAAGGCTCTGCCGGTGCGCGGGAAAATCGCCTTCATAAGAGAGGCGGCATCTTCCGCGCCGTCCTCTACCTTAGAGATGGCGCGGGCGACGCTGCGCGCATCTCCGGCGAAAATCTTTTCAATGAACTG
>DASVVZ010000109.1:0-10058 GCA_036389875.1 Pyrinomonadaceae bacterium | reverse complement strand
AAAAGCATGCTTTTCGTCATCCGGCCTTTCTGCCTTTAGCCGTAGCTATTCGCCTGACTGAGCCGTGAAGACTCGCCTGTCCACCCTCGTCGGGTCGCCCAGGACTACGAAGCGAAGGTTCTTCATGTACTTCTGCGCGACGCGCTCTACGTCCACGGGGCGGACTGCGCGCAGCCGCTCTATGTAGCTCAGGGAGTTGCGCCACCCGCCGCCTATAAGCTCGTACTGCGCGAGCTCTCCGGCCTGCGCGGCGTTCGTCTCCTGGCGCAGGTAGTAGTTCGTCAAATAGCCTGAGACGGCCGCCGTGATGTCATCGGCGTCAATCTCCTGCTGCTGCAGGCGCATGATTTCACCCAGCATGACGCGCACGGCCTGATTCGCGTCCACGGCCGTCACGTAAATGCCGCCTATGTTCGCCCCCTGGCTCCCCAGGAAAGCGTCCGGCGCGTAGGATAGATTGCGCTTGAACCTGACCTCCTCCAGCACTCTCTGGCTCAGTATGAAAGAGGCTATGCGCATCGGGTATATGTCTTCGCTCGTTAAGGGCGGCGCGGCGAAGATTCCCTGAACGTAGTTGGTAGGGATAGCGCGCTGCGTAATGTCTACGGAAGGCGCTGTGAAGGCGAGCTGCTGTACGGGCTGCTGAGTGTAGTTGCCGCGCGGAAGCTTCCCGAACGACGCGGCTATGCGCTGGCGCAAAGTTTGCGCGTCCAGATCGCCTACTATGACGAGCAGGAGCCTTGAGGCCTGCATCATCTGCTGGTGATAACGGCGCAGGTCTTCCGTGGTGAGGCGCGCCACCGTCTCAGCCGTCCCCTGCGGGCGATTGATGTAGGGGTGGCCCGCATAGACCGCCTGCTCCTGAAGCCGTTGCAGGTAGGTGTCTGGATCGTCCTGATCGTCGCGCAGTGCGGCCACGATGCGGCTCTGTGCTATCGCCACGTCCTCTTTCGTAAACGAGGGCCTGAGCGCTATGTCCGTGAAAATCTCCCACGAGCGGTCGAAGTTCGGACGGGTCGAAGCCATGGAAAGCGTGGAGTAATCGTAGTTGACGCTTGAGCCGAAAGCGGTGCCCATGCGTGACAGTTCCGAGCGCAGCCGCTCGCGCGGGAAACCTGCGCTCGCCTCGACAGCCGCCGCCAGCATGAGGTTCTCTATGCCCGCGTTCTCGGCCGAGATGTTGCGCGCGCCGCCGCGTATGAAAAGCCCCGCGGCCACCGTCTGGCTTCCGGCGCGCCGCTTAATCAGCACCTTCATGCCGTTGACGTCAAACTCAGAGACGAGCGCGGCCTGCGTCGCCTCTATCTTGTCTATGACGGAGGACTGATTACTCGTGACGGAATCCGTCCTGGGCGTCTGCGCGGGAGGCGCAGGCTGCTGCGCGCGCGAGGAAGGAACCTTATGCGTGTCCTGCGCGAGCGCCATAGAGCCGCCCTGCCCGAAGCTCAATATAAAGAGAAGCGCCAGGGCCTTGGCTGCCGCACGTGTCAGGGTTTTGTTCAAGCTTTTCATCACACCTTCATTCGCTCTTTGGTCGAGTCGATAGCCTTTCGTCCTGTTATCTCTTCTCATTGGCCTATCACCTCTTCCGATTTCAGTTGGACGCTTCTCTGGGCCTCATCCGACATCATGACTATGCTCACGCGCGGCTTGCCCAGAACGTAGTTGGAGACGTAGCGGTTGATGTCGGCGCGCGAAGTGCGGCGCAGGTTCCCCAGGTAGCCGCGAAAGTAATCCAGACCCGTGGAAGCCCACCAGAACCCCAGCGTGTGCGAATAATCCGACAGCTTCTCGCGCGAGAATAGATCGTCGGCTTCCAGTAGCGCCTTGGCGTTCTCCAGCTGTTCGTCCGTGAAATAGTCCTTGTCGTTGAAGTGCGCGACTTCGTTGTAGATGGCACGGATTGCGGCGCGAGCCTTGTCGGGCGTGGTCTGCGCGGTCAGCATAATCGGCCCCACGTTGCGCTGCGTGTAGTAGCTTATGTCAACGGCATTCACCAGTCCGGTGTCAACCAGCGCTCGCTGAAAGCGCGAGTTGGGCTGGCGCAGGATGAAAGAGAAGACGTCGGCCGCGTAGGTCGCTTCGTTGTCTTTGCCTATGGAAGGCCCGTGCCAGCCGATTGCGATGATGGCGTTCTGCACGGGCTGCGTCAGCACAAGCCCCTCGTTTTTGGCGAGTGACGGATGATCCACGAGCGGGAACTTGACGAAAGGGTCTTCGGCGCGCGGCCAGTCACCGAAAAGCTCCTGCGCCTGTCGGAAAATCTCATCGGGCTGAACGTCGCCAGTGATAATCAAGGCGGAGTTGTTCGGCACGTAGTAGCGCTTCTGAATCATGCGCATGATGTCGGTCGTGGCCTTGGAGACGGTCTCGCGGTTGCCGCCCGGCTGCTTGCGGCTAGGGAATTTATAGAAGAGGCGGTTCATCAGCTCCTGATTCAGGTAGAAGTATGGATTGGATTCGTTGCGGTCAAGCTCGCCAATCACCACCTGCTGCTCGCGCTGGAACTCGCGCTCTTCAAAGAGCGGGAAGCGTATGGAATCCCGCATCAGCCGCATGGCCACAGGATAATTCGGCGTCGTCGTGGTGAAGTAGTAGTTGACAATCTCTTCACGCGTGGAGCCGTTGTAAGCGACGCCCAGCTTGCCTATGTTCGCCAGGTAATCCTCGGCGTTGGCGGTGGCGCGGTTCGACTTAAAGAACATGTGCTCGAAGAGGTGCGAAAGGCCGTTCAGCTCCGGCGGCTCCGTGAAAGAGCCGTTCTTGACGGCCATCTCTACGGTCACCAGCGGAACCGAGTGGTCTTCCAGAACCACCACCTCCAGCCCGTTGGCGAGCTGGCGATTAATCCACGGCGTAGCCTGCGGCGCGCGAGCCGTCGCGGCCGCGGCCGACGGAGAAGGTGAAGAAGAAGAAGAAGGCGTCGCGGCGCTCCCGCGCGTCTGCGCCCTCACGGCGGGCGCGAACGACGACAAGATGAGCGACAAAAGAAGGGCTAAGGCTGAAAGATTACGTTTCACCGAAAAAGCTCCAATCCTGATTTGAAAGAGGAGATAAACAAATGTATCACACAGATCTCCCCGAAAGAGAACGCCGGGGCCGTCTATTTATACGCAGCAACAGAGGATTTGTCCCTGCGAATCTGGCCGAATCTTTTCGATGTCCAATATTCTTGTGAAGATGTCAGCCCGTGTAGGATTCGTCCTGCTCGATTTTCGAGAGCACCCAATCGAATTCGCCGGACGAAATCTTGCCGCCACAGAATTCACAGATGCCCGTGACGTTTACCTTCAGGGCAGCGCCGCAGTTAGGGCACGAAAGGTCTGTGCGCGAGTGCAGGGGGTTGGCGTTACGGTTTCGTATAAATGTCCAGTATTCCGTCCACCGCCGCTTGTTTCTCTTCGAGCCGGCGACCACCTTGCCCTTAGAGTCAACGGTGTAATCGTAGCCTTCGGCGGCTATCCTGAGCGTGATGGCGTTGTAGAAGGCGTCGCCCGTAATCCTGGCGGGCTGCATGGAAAGTATGCGGCAGTCGTCGAGCGCGTTTCTGAGTCCCTGCCGCTTGTACGCCTCTATCCAGTAGCGGTGCATCTGGAAGATGTTGTCGGTCTCGTGGGGCCGCGCCCGCTCCCATTCGAGCGTAGACCAGGCCGCCTGTAGCTCGTTGAAGATAAGGCGAGCGCGCTCCATAAATTCGCCCCACCGGAAGTTCGGGTTCATCTTCTCAAAGGCGGCGCGCGCTTCCCTGAAGCCTCTCTGCACGACCGTGGGCAAGTCCGTTCCGACCTCCGGCACGTTGCCCGTCAGAAGCGGCCCGCGCGCCTCGCGGCTCAGAAGGTCAATCGAGCGCACGAACCACTGAAACTCACCGCTTGCGACCATCGTGCCGCAGAAGGCGCAGGCTCCCCTGGTATCTTTCTGCAGGGCTGCGCCGCAGCGCGGGCAGTGCAGCGCCGTGGCCTGCGCGGGCGGCGGAGTCAACACGTCTCGCTTGCGCTCCAGTAGCCAGCGCTCGCGCACGTAATAGCTCTCCTCTTTAGGCCGGTTGCCGTTCTGCGCCAGCACCTCCGTGTAGTTGGCTTCAAACTCCACCATGATGTTGACGTAGGGCTTGCCGTCCAACTGCGCCTCGCGCGCTCCGACAATCTTCATAGCTCCGACGATGACGCCGCGCACCTCCTGCAAGCCCGGCGGGTTGCGCTTGACGAGGGAGCCGCGAGCCTCCAGGCTAATGTAGGGCGAAAGCTCGTCCAGCCGTTTCGTGGCGCGCTCGTGATGCGCGCGCCCGTAGAGCGCATAGCAGAAGTCCGTGAAGATAATCTCGGAAAAGTTCGGGTCAAAGCGTCTCAGCCTCCCGAACCCCATCTGAACATCTTCCTGCCTCTGCTGAGCAGCCGCTTCGCGCCTGGGGACGACGCTCGCGGCGGAACTCCATTCCTTCTGTGTCCTCTTCCGGCGGAAGAAGTAGTAGACGACAGCCGAGATGAAAATAATGTCAAGCGGAATGCCTATCGCAGGGTATTCAATCGTCAGCCAGATAAGCAGGCGCACCACCAGGTATATGATGTAGCCCAGACCTTCGCCGTCGCCGCCGCCGCCACCGCCGCCTCCTCCGTAGCCCTGCCCGCCGCCGACGCGCGCCAGAACTTCCGCGGAAGACGCAAAGAAGAGAAGCCCTGCGCACGCCGCTGTCACAAGCAGCGCCTGGTGCTTGAAGCCTCTTCTCTCGCCCTCTCGTCTCATTTCAGCTCAAAGCGGGGCAGGTCGCCCAGCTCGTTGGGATTGTCTGCGGTGGCGGGAATGTGTTTGGTAAGCATCTGGCCGAAGGCGCGCAGTACCTTGAGAAAATCTTCCGGGTGAGGACGGCGTCCCACCTGCTGCAAGTCAAAGACGCACTCGTTCCATTCAAGAGGCGGAGCGCCTTCCAGCACGCCGCGGTCTGCCAAAAGCTCAAGCCGCCGCTCCATCAGCGAAAGATAGATGAGCACGCCCATCTCCGCCTTCGTGTTGGCTATCCCGGCCTCGTAGAACATCGCGGCCGCGCCCTCGCGCACGCGGCGCGCTCGCTCTTCCTTCGTAGTCAGAAGACGACGAATCGCGTTGCTTTTAGAGCTGAAGAAGAAGCCAAGGGCAAACAGGAGCGCAACGTCTAAGGCTACGAAGTAATGTGCGAAGACCCAGGGAGAGAAGAGCAGAAAGAGCAGCCCCAGGTAGGCCAGAAGGCTTCCGCAGATGAGGTCTACGTGGCGGTAAGAGCCCGAGCGGGCGCGCACGACTATGACCAATTCCGCGTTCGTCTCTTTCTCAATGTCACGAATGCAATCGGCCAGATTGTCGCAGGCGGCTTGGTCGAAACGGGGGCGAATCATAAAAGGAACTGGAACAGCTCAGGCATCCATCGCCAGGGGATACTATCTCTTAGAAAAGCGAACTTATCTTGACATGACACCGGGGCACGCGACAAGTCCCGGATGCGCAGGGTAAACTAAAGAGGAGCTCTTTCTTACTGACCCCGGTCGATTTTCTGGGATAAGCGATGACACAGCCCTTCAAATGTCCTTCGTGCGGAGCGCCCCTGAGCCTGGATAATCCGGGCGCGACTGTTCGCTGCCACTTCTGCGGCAACTCCGTGATCGTGCCGGAGAGCTTGCGCCAGCCCGACGCGGCTGCGGCGCCGCCGCACTCGCACGCCGCCTCTCCCTCCCTGGACAACATCGTAGGCCAGGCCGCCAGGCTGGGAGAGCTGGGCCAGCTTATCAGGGGCGGAAACAAGATAGCCGCCATAAAGCTCTACAGGGAGCTGTTCGGCTCAAGCCTGAAGGACGCAAAGGATGCTGTCGAAAGGCTGGAGCGCGGCCAGCCCATAGAGGTCATGAATTTGAGCGGCGGCGCTTATCAGAACGTGCAGATTAACCCGGCTCAGTTTCCTCCCGCCCCGCCCTCTTTCCAGTCGCCGCCCTCGGCGCGCGGCTGCTGGCTCGTGCCGGTTCTGATAATCCTGCTGGTGATTGGCGCAAGCGTGGCGCTCGTTGCTTATCTTTCATCTTCAAAGGTGCGCGAGACGGTCGGCAGCATTCCCTTCATACCCTCCGCCTCGCAGGGCGGCAGCGCCGCCTCGCCCGACGGCTTTGCCAGCGTGACGCAGGAGTTCGGGAGCGAAGGCATAGGGCCGGGGCAGTTCAAGGATGCGCGAAGCATTGGGGTGGACGGTGAAGGGCGCATCTACGCGGCCGAATACATAGGAGGCCGCGTGCAGGTCTTCGACGCGCAGGGCAAGTACCTGGCCGGCTGGATGGTTGACCGCAAGATGCCTCTGCGCGGCATGGCCGTCGACCGGAAGGGAATCGTCTACATAACGCAGAAGGGTGTGATTACGCGCTACGAAGGGATGACCGGAAATCCACTGGGCGAGCTGCGCGCTCCGGGCGTCTCCAGATTCGACGACGTGGTTGCGACGCAGGACGGCGGCCTGCTGGCTTCAGCCTACGCGGGCGGCGCGGACGACATCGTTCGCTTCAACTCGAATGGTCAGGTGGTGCAGACGATACGAAAGGCCATTAGCGGGCAGACGGAAGACTCAGAACTGGATATGCGGCTGGCGAGCGACGGCCTGGGGAACATCTACGCCCTGGGCACATTCAACAGAGCCGTCTTCAAGTTCACGCGCGAAGGGCGCTTCGTCACGCGCATAGGCGGCGAAGGCGAACAGCCCGGACAATTTCGCGCGCCGTCCGCGATAGCCGTAGACGGCCAGGGACGCATCTTCGTGAGCGACACCAAGGGCATACAGGTCTTCGACACGGATGGCCGCTACCTGGATGTCTTCAAAGTGCCGAACCACATAGCCTTCGGCCTCATCTTCAACGACCGAAACGAGCTGCTCTCGGCCTCGCGCGAAAAGGTCTTCAAGTTCACCATCAACAAGAGAAAATAAGAAGGAACCGCTAAATCACACGAACGGTCACGAAAGCTTTTTCTTCTTCGTGACCGTTCGTGTAATTTAGCGGTTCCTCTTTATCCTGTCTATCCCTCTTAAATTTCCAGTCTCTCAGAGCGAAGGCGTCAGAGAGCGTGCGCGTTGCTGTAGGGCTGCGCGGTAGGCTGCGCCCCTGCGCGTGAGCGCGTTCGGGGACCAGATGGAGCGCAGGATTTTTAAGCCCCGCGTGTTGTCGGCTATGAGCCGCAGCGTGTAGGTCTCGCGCGTGCGCGGAACAAAGAGCACCAGGCGATAACCCTTCGCGGGTTTGCGCGGATTGGCTCCCGTGCAGACTACTTCTTCGTACCCGTCATTGTCCGCATCCATGCTGTCCGCGCTCCAGGTGGCGGAGCGAAAGTCTACCGCATCCAGAGGCGCGCGGCCCGTGACGCGAAAGCTTGCGCCCGTACGCTCCATCACGAAGAGATGAGTCGTCCCGGAGCGTCTCTCGCCGTTAATCGCTGCGATGAGAGAGCCGCGACCGGCCCGCATAAGACGAACGTCCGAGACCGCGCCTTGAGAGAGAGCGTCGTCCATGCGGCGCGCCTCAGGCGTGGAGGATGAGGGCGCGCGCGAAGGAACCGTTATGGCCTCGCCCGCCGTGTAAGATGACGAGTCGCGCGACGTGACGTTGCCCGCCCCTACGGCATTGCGGGCCGTCGAAGCCGTGACCGCGCTTGAGCCGCCCGCGTCTCTTCCCACAGCGAAGAGCAGAAGACCGAGCACGGAGATGATTGCGCAGGATGCGGCTATGCGAAAGGCAATGCTGCGTGCCCGGGTCTCAAGCGTCGCCACGGTAGAGGCGAAGGGTTCTGCTTCCGGCACGGTACGCGCGGGCTGCGTGATGCTCTTTTCCAGCAGTGAGCGCGCTGAGGCCGCGTTGGCCGGGCGGTCTTCCGCCTGCTTGGCCATCAGTGAGTGAATGACGCCGCAAAGGGGGCGGGGAACGTCCTCTCTTATCTTCAGCAGCGGCGGCGGCTGCGCCGTGGCCTGCTTGACCAGCACGACCGAAGCCATCACGTCCGTAAAGGGAGGACGGCCCGCGAGCATCTCGTAGAGTATGACGCCCAGAGAGTACAGGTCGCTGCGCACGCCGACTCTCTGGCCGAGGCACTGTTCGGGGGACATGTATCGCGGAGTGCCCACGATGATGCCCGAGCCCGTGGTGGCGTGCGAGGCCGTGGCCTCCGCCGAGCTTGCCAGAACCTTCGCCACGCCGAAATCGAGCACGCACACGCCCCTGTCGTTGAGCATGATGTTCGAGGGCTTCAGGTCGCGGTGGACTATGCCCAGCTTGTGCGCTTCCGATAGAACGTCGCAGATGTCTGAGGCTATGCGGACTGCTCTTTCGGGCGTGAAGCGGCCTTCGCGCGCGAGCGTCTCCGAAAGCGTGCAGCCTTCCACGAACTCCATGACGATGAAGTGGCGGCCGTCGGGCAGATTGCCGGCGTCGAAAATCATGGCGGCGTGCGAGTGGCGAAGTTTAGCCATCGTGCGCGCCTCGCGCATGAAGCGGTCTGCAACGTCCGGGTCTGCTGCGTATTCCTGCTTGATGATTTTGACGGCGACGGCGCGCTCAAGGCCAAGGTGAGTGGCGCGGTAAACGGTTCCCATGCCGCCCGTGCCGATTTCACACTCGATGCGAAACCTTCCGGCGATGATGTGGGGGACATCCATTTCTAATGACCCTCCCAGGTCAAAAAGGATAGCGCAAGCTTCCGGCAGAGACTCTTAGGCTAGCGAGGTCGAAACGAAAGGGCGTCTCAAGGTCGAAACCCGCGCGGCGTTGGATTCAATTTTGTCCGTTAGAACGGGAGAGGGGCGAGTCCGGTATTCTGCTGCCAAAGCCGGACATGGTGCGTAGTCTAACACTTTTGGCGCGCGAGGCAAACGACTTTTGTGCAGGGCTGGCCGCCCTGCTTTCAGGCAGTTTGTCGAAGCTCCAGCGACTCTGGGAAAATGAAAAAGCGGGCCGCTCCCACAAACGGCCCGCATTCCTCTTCAACTCCAAACCTCACGAAAGGAGATTACCTCATGCGGGAGGAATATACACCCGGATTCTCTGTCTTGCAACAACTTTTCCAAAACGCAAGTGACGAGTGGCCGTGAGAGTAAGAGAACCGGATTTTCTTTCACACCAGTGTCGCCTATTCTTCACCGGCTGTTCTCTACCGCCTGAATGAGCTTGATGTTGGCCAGGTCTGCGGCCGTCAGCGAGGCTTCGCTGTAGTCCGAGCGCGGCCTGTACCACGGGCGCTTATCGAAGTAGCGCTGTAGGTCAGGCGAGTCGAAGGTGCGGCCGTGACGCGCGTAGACAGTATTACGCAGCCGGCGCAGCTCTTCACCCGAAAGGGCGGTCAGGTCGCTTTCATCCAATGCAGCGCCGCGAACGACTTTGGCTTCGGCGCTGCCCGAAGGATTTGTAGAAGAGCCGTTTCGGTTGACGCTGTTTGAGACGGCTCTGTTCGCAGAGTTGTACGCGCCGCCGTCGTTGGCCGTATTCGAAGAGCTGCGATTCGCCGTCTCTCTGTTGGCGACCGGGTTGTTGTTCTCGACGGCTGAACCATTACTGCCCTGCGGCGAGTCACGCACGAGAAGCGCTATGCCGATGCCCGCTATGACGAGCAGTAGTACGACTATGGCTGTGATGCCGGCCACTATGGCCGGGCTAGTTGATTTCGGCGGCGGCGCAGGCGCGGCGGCCGCGGGTGATGGCTGACGCTCAATTGTCGCTTGCGGCTGGCGAGGCGCGGCGGTGTGCGGCGTGGCGAGCTGCCTGATGGTTTGCGCTCCCTGCGGCCTTGGGCTTTCGGTCGGGGGAAGAGGTGGACTCTCTTCAGCAGAGAGGTGCAGCGTCGCCTCCGGGTCAAAGCTCGATTGAGGATTGCTCAGAGGAGTCAGCCTCGCGCCATCTTCAAGACAGAAGACCAGCCCGTCATTGGTGTAAGTATTACCGCAAGTAGGGCAGCGTTTCATGGTTTGACTTTGAGAACCCCGCGAGTTCGCGTCTCACCAGCCGGATTTGGTGTAGGCGTCCTTGATCGTAGGGCGCACCTGTTCCAGAAGCTCTTCCGCTCTGTTC
>DASVVZ010000108.1:0-7677 GCA_036389875.1 Pyrinomonadaceae bacterium | reverse complement strand
CGACGTCCTGACCGCGCGTGTACTGGCCGGAAACGTTCGGTATTACCTTGACGTTGCCTATGACGAACTGGCCGACCGCCGGCTGGTTATTAAGGCTCTGCAGGCGAGCCGCCAGCACGAGCGTGGAAGTTGAAAGCTTCGTCGCGTCATACTTGGGAACGGTGAAGCCTATGTTTCGTATGCCGGTCGCGCCGGAGGTCACGTCGCGAACTATGACATCCACCTTGTAGGTTCCGGGCGCGAGCGCAATAGCTTTTTGATAGGCGCTCTTGCGGACTCTGGCGTCGGTCAGTTCACTCGTGGTCGCCTGCGTGATGACAGGGTCTTCAAAGATGCCTACGCGGCGGCCGGAGACGGCTGTAATCTTGCCGAAGATGTTGATGCGCGCTTCCTGCAATCCGCCCTTGTCAACGAAGGACAAGTCCTTGTTGTCCGTCTGTATGGTGACGGCCGTGATGACGCGGTCGTCCGACTGGCGGAAGAAGTCTATACGGACATCGAAGTTGAGCGGGTTCTCTTCGACCACGCCGCGATTGACGGCTTCGGCCAGGTCGGAGAACTTAACCTGCGGGGGGCGGTTCAGGTCAGCCAGCAGAACCAGCCTTGAGAAGGGATTGTCCTGCGCGCGCTGGTAGTTGCCGCCGCTTAAGCCGCTTATACGGTCTGAGCGGGATTCAAGCCCCAGTTGCTCCGCGAGGGTCTGTCCCGCGCCGGGAACATAGAGCATCGCGTCCTTGTCGTTCGCGTTGGTCGTCAGTCGGTACTCGCCCGTTCCCGTAGGGTCAACGAACTCAAGCTCTATGCCGGAGCCCACGCCCGGAATGTAGCGATAGAACCAGCGCTCGAACGGGTAAGTGGTAGTCTGGCCGCCGCCTTCCCAGGGCATGCGCTCGTAGCCGCCGCCCATGGGATGCGTCTCGCGCTCGTGCGGCGGGCCGTACATGATGTAGATGCGCCCACGGTCGGACTTCCAGCCCGGGATGCCGGCCGAAAAGTGCTCGTTGGCATAGGCAATGCGCTCGTAATATTCTTCGCGATACTCGTTCTCATCCGTGTCCGGATCCGGGTCGCGCCTGCGCCAGAACTCTTCAATGAAGGCTTCGCGCTCTTCGTCCGTCTGCAACTTCTTAAAGGCTTTGCGCTCATCGTCCGTGATGATGTAGGTAACGTCCTTTTCCAGCCAGTCCTTGTAAACCCTCTTCAATTCAGGCCTCACGTTACGGTCGCGCTGCGTAGGGTCCTGGCTCTGGCCTTTGTTCCTGTCGTTTTGAGCCTGGGCGACGGGGCTGGCGATTATCAGTGCCAGGAGGGAGAGGGCCAGACGGCACATCAATTTGTGGTGTGACATAAAATTTTAAAACTCCTGTGTAATTCCACGGGGAAACTTGCTTTTACCCCGCACACGCACATTCAGACATGCGCAATCCGGGAGCAGGATCTGTTTTTCAGCTTTTCATCGAGACTTCAGGAAACAACTCAAGGGCTTCTCTAACAGGGGCGGGAGCGCCGGCCCCGTGTCTCTTCGAGTGAACTGGAATTTTAGGTTCGCTCGTCAGTAGAGTCAAGATGCGGCGGACAGATTCAAAGTTGCCTAAAAAGCGGTGTTTAGAGGCCTGAAGTGCGGGTCCCGAAGCCGCCTTTCGCAGGCCCGCGACGTGCGGCCTCTAAATACTGCTTTTCGTGCGCGTTTTGCCGAATATCCAGGCGACGAGGATCGAGACCAGATAGAGCACCACCATGGGCGCCGCAAACAGCAGCATGTTGGGAATGTCGTTGGTGGGCGAAAGTATTGCCGCCGCAATCAGTATGACTATCAGCGCCGTCTTCCAGACTCTCAGCAGGAAACGGGCCGAAACTATCCCTATGCGCGCCAGCACGTAGGTAATGGCGGGCATCTGGAAGACCACACCCATCGCCAGCATGACCAGAATGATGAAGTCGAAGTAGTCGTCCGCCTTCAGCAGCAGCCTGAAATCCTGTCCGAGTCCGAGCAGGTATTTGGCCGCAGGCGGGAAGATGACGTAGTAGGCGAAGGCCGCGCCAATGACGAAAGAGATGGACGAGAGAATAATAAACGGATAGACGTAAACGCGCTCGTGCGGGTAGAGGCCGGGCGCGACGAAGGCCCAGATTTGCCAGAGCAGGAAGGGCACGGAAAGACAGATGGCCGCGTAGAGGGAAACCTTGACGTAGAGCGAAAAAGGCTCCATCGCGGTCGTGACAATCAGCTTGTCATCGATTCCGGCCATGGCGTCCGGCTTGGCTGAAAAATCAAGGGGCAGCCTCACGCCCTTCGGGATAACTGTGTTACCGGCGTAAAGCGGCTCGTCCGTGAAGACGCCCATGCGTCCCTGCGAATCAATGGCCACGCGCGCCTGAACACTTGTGCCGACGGGGATGACGCTCGCGCCGATTTTGGTCGTCTCGGCAAAGACGTAGCGGCCCGTGTCGCCTTCCTTCAGGGAGTTGAGCGGGAGGATGGTCTCACGGCCTGTGAGCCCGCCGATGGGAAGCTCACGGCGCTGCGCCTCAGCGAGCGCGCGCTGGACGGGCACGGCCAGAAAGTTGTAGATGCGGTCGGAGAAGAACCAGCAGACGAGGAAGGCCGCGAAGACGAAGAGGAAGGCGCGTATCAGACGGCTGCGAAGCTCGTCCAGATGCTCAAGAAAAGACATCTGCCCGCCAAGCTCATCGTCGCCGCGCTTCTTCGACCTAGCTTCTAAAAGTGTAGCCATCCTAATCCGGGAAAAAATGTTTGCAGGGTGATTGTAAACGGGCCGAGGGTTTTAGAGCCAGTCGCGTTTGCCCGAAGTCTCGGGTGCCGCCTGAGCTTCGGTGGCCAGGGCCGGCGCCCTTTCCTCGCCCGCCCCGCCTGAAGCGGAGCGTGCTACGGTCGGCTGAAGCGGTGCTATCGCGGTCGGGTCGTCTTCAGGGGGCGCGCCTTCCGCAACAGCGTCGAGAGCGTCTCTTCTGTCTGTCGCACCGCCCAGGATAGAATGGTCGTCTTGCAGCATGGCGCGGGCCATGCGCCCCTCTTCTTCAAGCTTCTCTATCTCTACCTCTTTCTCCCACGTACGCTTGAAGTCTTCAGAGGCGCGCTTGAACTCGCCCAGACTCTTGCCCATCTGGCGGCTCAGTTGCGGAAGCCGCCTCGGGCCGAACAGGATGAGCGCCACAACCAGTATAATTAAAAGCTCGCTCGTCCCTAAAAACTCAAAAATCGCCAGAAACATCTTTTTGACCTGCTAACTTTATTGTGCCGGCCCGGCCTGCCTTGGCCGCCGCGCTTAATGGTTCTTCCGCCCGAGGAGGGAAAAGTGATGTGCAGGGAAATTCTACGCACCGCCTGTCAGATGCGTCAAGCGGGACTCAACCAGGCTCGTTCATCCACCAGCGGTTTTGTTATAATTCCTTCATGCGGCTCACGAAGAAACTCGCAAGCTGGGTTATAGCGCCTCTCTTATTCTCGCTTCTAGCGGCGGGCGCTGATGCCCGCCGGAATTTCGTGGCGACACCAGCCCCGTCGCCTCCCGAGCAGGATTATCTGGTTTACGTAGTGTCGGAGTCCGCGGACGAGATTACGCTCGTGCGCTTCGGGCCGAAGGGCGCTCGCATAGACCACAAGCTGGGAACGGGCGTCATGCCCTCCGACCTGGACGGCCCGCACGGCATAGCCATCTCAAGGGATAAGGAGTTCTACTTCGTTTCGCTGGCGCACGGCGCGCCCAACGGCACGGTCTGGAAATATTCCGCGAAGAATGATTCCGTGCTTGGCAAAGTCACGCTGGGAATGTTTCCGGCGACGATGGACGTGTCGCCCGACGGACAGTTCCTTTACGTGGTCAACTTCAACCTGCACGGCGACATGGTTCCCTCAAGCGTCTCGGTCGTCTCCACGGAGCTGATGACGGAGCTTGCGCGCATCACGACCTGCGCCATGCCGCACGGCTCTCGCTTCAATCCGCAGGGCACAAAGCATTATTCGGTCTGCATGATGGACGACCGGTTGATCGAGATAGACACTTCGACGCTTAAAGTCTCTCGCACTTTCACGCTCACGAAGGGCCGGGAGATGGGCATGGCTGGGCCGCCGAAGGCTCCCGCCGGGATGGAGATGCCCGGAATGAATATGGGAGCGACGAAGGACACGGGCGGCCACGGGCTCGAAGCTCCGAAGCCGGGCGATGTGGGCTGCTCGCCTACATGGGCGCAGCCTTCAACGGACGGCTCGCGCGTTTACGTCGCCTGCAACAAGTCCAGCGAGATTGTAGAGATTGACGCTGTTACTTGGAAGATGACGCGGCGCATACCCGCAGGCCCGGGCGTCTATAACCTCGCCGTCACGAAAGACGGGCGGCTGATAGGAACCAACAAGCGCGGCCCTTCCGTCTCCATCATAGACTTGAAGTCGGGTAAGGAACTGGCGCGCATTCCTACGAAGCGGCGCGTAGTCCACGGCGCAGTCGTCTCGCCCGACGACCGCTACGTCTTCATCTCAATCGAAGGCATAGGCTCAGACCCCGGCACAGTCGAAATCATAGACCTGCAGAGCCTCAAGTCAGTCGCCACCGTAGACGTTGGCGCGCAGGCCGGAGGAATAGATTTTCTAAGGATGGAACCGCCTAAGTAGGGACGCCAGATTAGAGTGGAAGACAGAAAAGCCTGCATGCTCATCGAAGCGTGCAGGCTTTCCTCTCTTTTGCAAATGGGAATTAAAAGCCTCTCTTCAGGCTTCATTCTCCGGGCGAGGAGGTTGAGCCCTGGAAGACGGGCTTGCCTAACCTGACTATCCAGAGGCCGGAGTTGATGTCTATGAAGTAGACCATTCCGTTGTGCGGCTGTGCTCCCCAGGTGAAGGGAAGGTTCGTGCGGAAGCCGTCCGCCGTTCCGGTCCAGAGCTTTCCTATCTCGCGCCCCTGCCGGTAAAGCTCGCCGCGCAGCTCGCCCGAGACATCCAGCACGCGAGCGCCGCCCGTGTAATAGCCCATGTAGAGAATGTCGTTCTCTACCCAGATGTTATGCGAGCCAGCTTCCGGCACGCTGTATTCCGCCACCTTTCGCGGCTGCTCTATGTTCGAGACATCTATCACGTGAACGATGCCGCGCACTGGAATGCGCTCGCGGCTTGAGATGTCGAAGAGTTCGGGGAAGACCTCATCTCCCACGAAGACGTAGTTCTTGTAGCGAAAGACGGCGTGCGAGCCGGCGAGCCAGCCGTTGCCGTAAAGCTCGTGGAAGTTGAAACGGTAGTTGCTGACGAACTGCGGCTTTTCCGGGCTGCCTCCCTTGATGCCGTTGCCTACGTCCAGAATGATAAGCCCGTCGCGCCAGTAGGCCAGGTAGGCCAGACCGTCCTTCACCTGTATGTCGTGCAGGTAGCGGCCCATGACCTGTTCCTGCCCTCCCATTTGCAGGGTGGTCGCCACCTGATTCTCAATCTGCCAGCGCGCCACTTCCTTCGGCGCACGAACGTCCTTGAAATCTATGACGCGCATAGAGCCCGTCGCGTCGTCGGTGAGAAAGACGTAGTGCTCATAGATGTAAGCGGAATGGACTCCGCCCGTTACTGTCGCCGTATACTCGGAGAGGATTTTCGGATGCGCAAGGTCGGACGTGTCCAGAAAGATGATGCCGTTCTTGCGGCTCGACGCGCCCTCGCGAGTGATGACGCCGATTTTACCGTCCGCCGTCAGGCTCACATCGTTCACTATATGAGCATCGACCTTGAGCGTGTCGGTCAGCTTGGGGTTCTTCGGGTCGGAGATGTCGTAAACCAGAACCTTGTCGGAGATGGTGGAGACGTAAGCGTAGTTGCCGAAAATCCACTGCTCTGCGGCCTGCATGTCCTTGAGCGGCGCGCGGCCGACCACCTCAAGCTCGCGTTCCGCGTTGCGCGGGCTGACGACCACGGATGCTATGGCGTTGCGGTCGCCGTTTACGGCCGTGACGACATAAGTGCCCGGGCGCTCTGCCACGAAGGCCCCGTCCGGCTCAATCATAGCGCCCTCGCCCGAGACTTCCCATCGAACGTAGGGGCTTGAGCCCGCCGGCCCGCCCGCCGCAGCCTTGAAGCGCACGACATCGCCGGTGCGTGCCGTGGTCGTCTTAGGCTCCACGCTCAGGGACGTGACGGCGCTATTGACTACGTTGACCGTGACGGTGCCGTTTGCGGTATCCGAGTTTGCGCGCAAGGTGGCAGTGCCGGGCGCGAGACCTACGACCACACCCGCGGGGTCAACCGAGGCTATGTTGGGATTGTCGGACTTCCATGAAAGCGCGGCACGCGGGAGCGGATTGCCGTTGAAAGCGCGCGCCGTAGCGTTGAGGCGCATCGTACCGCCGACGTTGAGGGGCGCGCCTACCGGCTCTATGTCTATGCTCGCAGCCGGGCTCGGTCTGACTCTGATGGTGGCAAAGCCCAGTTTGCCGCCGACGATTGCTCCTATCTTTACCTCTCCCGGGTTGTAGAAGCTAACCATGCCGTCTTCGCCCGCCGCAGCCAGATCGAAGGGCGCGGCGAACCACGCGGTAGGCTTGACCGCGACAGGCTTGCCCTGGGCATCCAGCGCCGTGGCCGTGAATTGCAGAGGTTTCCCTACTTCCGCCTCCGCGGCCGGCGCTTTAATCTCCACCCTTACGACGGCGGGGCCGCTCGGCGCAGATTGCTGCTGCTGCTGCGCGCCAGCACCGATCGTCGTCAAAAGCAGAAGCGATGACGCAAGCATCCATGACGTGAGATTGCGAACCGTAGACATCTCTGGACTACCTCCGAAAAGTTACTGTTTATGTTCCCTTGAGTTTCATGGGCCGAGCCTAGAGAACCGGGCGCGGCAAGCAAGTTTGAGAAGTTGATGGCATCTTGCTCCCGCGTGAGGAAAAGTGTCAAGTAACATTCGCCGGTAAGCAATCAGTGAATTTCAACATCAGTCACCGCCGCAGACGCCGAAGAGAGAAGCAGATGGGGCGCTGAGAAAAAAATCAATTCTCAGCGCCCCATCTCCGCGCCCGCCTACACGTCTGCGGCGGTGAATTACTTGTTTGGATTTCTAACTGCTTTACGCCGCCGCAGAATTGTAATGCAGGCTCTTGACCTTGCCGCTCTTCCTGAGCAGGACCTCGTGTGCTATCTCAAGGATGCGGTCAACGGTGAAGGGCTTGGCCACGACCCAGTCAACCTGCGCCTCTTTCTGTTCGGTGGAGCCTACGGCTTCGCCCCATCCCGTTATCACCGCGATTGGGATGCGCTTGCTTCTCTCACGAATGGCTCTGGCCAGCTCCCAGCCGCTCATGCCCGGCAGTCCAACGTCCGTAAAGACCGCGTCGAATTTCCCGCCGTCGTAAAGTGAGAGAGCCTCGCGCCCGTTTGTAGCCGTCACCACCTCGAAGCCTTCGGTTTCCAGTATGTCCTGTAACAACTCGCGCACGTAGTCTTCGTCGTCTATGACGAGTATCTTCGTCTGTCCTGAAGAGCGTGACGGCTTGATGGGAAGCGAAAGCTCGCCCGTAGGCATGACCTGAACAACTCCGCGCGCCACGGGCATTCTGATGCGGAAAGTAGTGCCGCGACCGACCTCAGACTCCACCAGAATGATTCCCTCATGCCTTCTCACTATTCCATACCCTACAGCCAGCCCTAATCCCATCCCGGCTTTCCCTTTTGTCGTAAAGAAGGGGTCG
>DASVVZ010000107.1:0-3614 GCA_036389875.1 Pyrinomonadaceae bacterium | reverse complement strand
CGCTGGCCGCGCTCGAAGCTGCCGTGGAATCTACGCAGCCGGATAAGACGGGCGTGCGCCGCGTCACCGACGAGACGCTCGTGGAGGCTATGGGGCGTGCTCATTATGCTTATGACAAGGGCGGCGAGGAGCATTACAATCTGGCCTCCGCGCTCATCAAGTCTCTGCGCAACTCCGATGTCAACGCGGCGCTCTACTGGCTGGCGCGATTGATAGAAGGCGGCGCCGACCCTGTCTTCATAGCGCGGCGCCTCTGCATACTTGCCTCCGAAGACATAGGGCTCGCGGACCCGCAGGCGATTGTGCAGGCCGCCTCGGCCGCCAACATCACGCAGCTCATAGGTCTGCCGGAAGCGCTTTATCCGCTCTCGCAGGCGACTATTTATCTGGCGCGGGCTCCGAAATCAAATGCCGTTAAGCGGGCCTATTTCGCCGCGCTGGAGGATGCCGGCGAGACTGCTCGCGAGCCCGTGCCGCTTCATCTTCGCAACGCCATCACGCCGCTGATGCGCCGCGTCGGCTACGGCGGCGGCTACCGCTACGTGCACTCGGACCCGCGCGCCAAAGAAGAGATGGCATGCCTGCCCGAAAACCTGCAGGGCCACGTCTATTATGACGAAGAGGCGGAAGGCGGCGACCATGAATGCTGAGAGCATCCCGAGCCTGCTGGCCCCTCCGCCTTACATTCTATTTTAACCAGAGGTGAACTATAGGTGAGCGCTAATAAATCGGACAAAGAGATGGCATTCCTGCACGAGCTTTACGTGGCTACGGACTGGGGAGAGCGCTTCGCGGAGCTGATAGACGAACACGTAACGCTGCCCAAGAAGGGGCGCATCCTCTATGTGGCTTCGGGCACGGGCGGCCACGCGATGGCCATGCTCGACCGGGCAGGTAACGACGTGACGATGGTTTGCGTTGACGAGAGCGAAGAGTGTCTCGAGCTGGCGCGCGCCAAGGCGGCTGTGATCAGCGGCGACCCTGAATTTTATAGAGCGCAACTGGAATCGCTTCAATTCGAGGACGAGGAGTTCGACCTGGTCGTGGGCGACGCCTCGCTCGTGCAGCCTGAGCGATTGCCCGAGATGATTTCGGAGATGGTGCGCGTCTGTAAGCCCGACGGGACAGTTGCCCTAACGCTCGCCACCTCTTCTAGCTTCGGGGAGTTCTTCTCTATCTACTGGGAAGCGCTGCGCAGCGTGAACCTGGACGAGTACGGCCCGGACGTTGAAGAGCTTATCAAGGAGTTGCCGACCATTACCGAGATTGAGGCGCTGGCCGGGCGTGAGGGGCTTGAGGCCGTAACCAGCTGGACGACCATGGAAGAGTTCGACTACGAATCGGGCGAAGACTTTTTGAACGCGCCGCTCATCACAGATTTCCTCTTCAAGAACTGGCTGGCCTCGCTCAAGGCGGAAGACCGCGAGGCCGTCATCAAACAGATAGAGCGCATCATTGACGAAGAACGCCACGACATAGACTTTTCCCTCACGCTCAAGGCCACTCTGGTTGTAGGAAAAAAGTAAGAAGACCGCTATGCCCGAATTGGCTAACAAATCCTCGTTTAGGCCAATAGATTTTTGTTGAAAATCGGATATCAGGGGCGTATATAGCAACTCGTTACCTGTTCTTTGCGCGTCAGGCAGGAGTACGGCTCTTCCGAATCCTCGCGCTTGCCTGCTCTCACGCTAATCTTCAACGCACTTGGGATTAGCCTCAACCTCTAGACGTAGTTTCACTCCCAAAGGAGGTTTTAATGAAGGCTCAAACCCGTAAATTCACACTCATCCTGCTCTCAGCCGCTCTGGTTCTAATCGGCGGCGTGGCCATTTCGTTCAAGGCCGCGCGGTCACACGCCGGTCACGCCCAAAAGGACGTGAAACCCGTCACCTCAAAAGAGACATTGCCGGTGATAATCTCCAAGGTTAAAAAGCTGGGGATAGTAGGCGCCACCGTGCTTGGGGAAGGAACGGAAAATGCACAGGTCGCTATTGAGATAAAGAACAATTCAGACTTGGCTGTGTATTTCGTCGCTCTGACCAACGGCACTCTCAAGACCAGCGAATACGGCATCTCACGCGACGGGCTTGATGTCGATGGCGACCCTCAAGTCGTCATAGTGCCGCATGGCACGATAACCATGAATGTGCTGCTGTCTAACCTGGATGGCCGATTTCCAATAGTCCTTTCCGCTGGCGGATTCTCCGACGGATTTGAAGATGGCGACGAATCCGTACTTGAATCCATGCGTTACAGGCGCGAGCGCGAAAAAGCCAGGCGCATGGCCGAGAAGGGAGCAAAGCCATGAGACGAACAGTACACATTCTCTTATTTTCAATCCTTCTGGTTGCGGTGATTTCCGCGTGGCGTGTATTCGCGTGCGGCGACACTGAAACCAAGCGTCAACCGGATGCCCTGGGCGGCAGCTGCGGCGACAAGAGCCTCTACCATACGCTCGAAATAAGTAAAACCGTCTTTTGGAACGTATTCTGGCTTGACGGCTACGTTCGCCCCGTAGACATAAAAGAACTGGGTGAGTGCAAGTTGGTTATAAATAGGTATGAAGGATGCTGGCCAGTCTTCGACACCCCTTATTTCGTGGAAAAGGACAATAACATTGCCGAGTGGAACGAGAAGACTTATCCCGCATATTTTAGTGAGTTCGGAGCTATCTGCGGTCATTCAAGTACACCGAACAATCACTGGAATCGCCATCAGTGCCCGTCTGTCTCAGAGAATGACGGCGGCGACAGCAAAAGCCTTACCATCTGCTGCGTGCCCACGTCCGATGGTACTGTGTGCTGCGAATCGCCAGTCCTGATTGACATCGCCGGCGATGGCTTCTCTCTGTCGGAGGCCGGCGCGGGCGTCAGATTCGATCTGGACGGTAACGGCACGCGGGAACCAAGGGCATGGACGGCACCCGGCTCCGATGACGGGTGGCTCGCGCTCGACCGCAACCTCAACGGCACAGTAGATGACGGCTCGGAGTTATTCGGCAACTACGCTCCGCAGTCTGTATCGGATAAGCCTAATGGGTTCCTGGCGCTTGCCGAATATGACAAGCCTATAAACGGCGGCGACGGCAACGGGCTGATTGACGGCCGCGACTCGATTTTTTCCAGGCTCCGTATATGGCAGGACGTGAACCACAACGGTATCTCTGAGGCCAGCGAGCTTCACACGCTTCCGGCGCTTGGTCTGGCGAAGTTTGAGCTTGACTACAAGGAGTCCAGGCGAACAGACCAGTACGGCAACCAGTTCCGCTACAGGGCTAAAGTTTGGGATGCGAAGGGTGAACAGGTAGGCCGCTGGGCCTGGGACGTATTTCTAGTAACCCGGTAAACAGGAATGCAGGCCAAGATACGGATAGCTGCCCGAAGGTTTATTAAGGCTTTCGGGCAGCTATAGGTTCTCTTCTGCTTTTTCTTCTTCAGCCGTTCGGGTCGTTCTCTGCGGCACGCACGGTAGCGGCGCGGCGGCGATTCGACCTGGGATAATCTGGTGGCCTGCTGCAAGCGCTGCAATCACCTGAAGGGTAATCGAACGCCGGAAGAGGCGAAGATGTACCTGCTTCGACGCCCGCGCGGGTTTTCGCTGCACGTCAATCGCCA
>DASVVZ010000106.1:0-2055 GCA_036389875.1 Pyrinomonadaceae bacterium | reverse complement strand
ATCAAAGCTAGATGCCGCACATGAGCGCGCCCGCGCCTACTACTCTCTGGAAAGAGAGTCGGCAAACGGAGGATGACAAAAAGGTGATTAGCGAAGAACTTGAGAAGAGTCTACGTTCAGAGGTGGATGATTACATCAACTCGCGCCTCAGGGGATTTCAGGACGAGTTGGAGCAGATTCATGGACAGATTAACGAAGCCTTCACGCGGCTTCAGGAGCGCTCGTCCAGCGCCACGGGTGCGGACAACTCCGTCGCCTTCTCCATCTCTGAATACATACGCGCAGCACACGAGCGCGGCATAGAAGAGGCCGCCAGCCAGTCTTCGCGAGCCAAATCCTCCAGCGACATGGCGCTTCTCAAGGCCGCCATAGAGGATTTGGACGACCAGCGCTCGCAGGCCGAAATCCTTAACACGCTCGTCAATCGCGCGGCCTCTTTCGCCCCGCGCGTGGCCTTCTTCGTCGTCAAGAACGAGCAGGCTACGGGCTGGCGCGCGCGCGGCCTGGAAGGCACAATCGGCGACGAAGCCATCCGACAGATCTCTTTCTCGCTCTCCGCTGACACGCCCATCAGCGACGTGGTGCGCTCCCGCTCCACTTGGTCCGGGTCGCCCGGCGCTAACGCCGAAGACCACCTGCTGCTGCAACGCCTCGGCGGCGAGCCTCCACAGCGGATGATCGCCATCCCGCTCGCGGTTCGCAACAAGGCGGTAGCGGTTCTCTACGCCGATTCGGCGGGGCTCGATTCCGAAGCGATAAATCTGGAGGCGCTGGAAGCGCTGGTGAGGGTGAGCGGCATGGCCGTTGAGCTGCTCTCAACTACCCGACCCGCGCCCGCGGCCCGCCCGTCCAGAGCGGAAGAGAAGCCTGAATCCGAGCCAGAGCCAGCGCCCGAGCCTTCTGCTGCTTCGCCCGCGCCCGCACAGGCTGAAGAGCAGACAGGGGCTTACGCGCCAGTAGCCGCCGAGCCTGAAGCGCCACCCGAGGCGGAGGAAGAAGAGGCTGCCCCGCAGCCTTCATCATCGTCGGCGTGGGACTTTAGCTCACAGCCGCAGAGCCCGCCCGAAGTTGAGGAAGAAGCGCCGCAGCCGCAGGCTCCTTTCGAGCAGACGCCTGCGCCGACGGAGCCCGCCATGACTCCCGCATCAGCGCCTTCGATGAGCGCAGCGGAACCGGCGGCTGCCTCGCAGGCTCAGACAGCGCCGACGGGCCAGTTCGCCGCTCCCTTGGGCGCACGCCGCTACGGCGCGGCAGACATAGACCTGCCTATAGAAGTGGCGGAAGACGAGCGACGGCTGCACAACGACGCGCGCCGCTTTGCGCGACTGCTGGTTTCGGAGATCAAGCTCTACAACGAGCAGAAGGTCAAGGAAGGACGCTCGCAGGGGAACCTCTACGAGCGGCTGCGCGAAGACATAGATCGCTCGCGCCAGATGTACGACAAGAGGGTCGCGCCGCCCGTGGCCGCGCGCTACGACTACTTTCATCAGGAACTGGTCAACACGCTGGCCGAAGGCGATCCTAACAAGCTGGGCGAGGGCTATCCTGGCTCAAGCATCTCCGCCTGAAGCTAAAGGCTCAACTCGTAAAAAGCCGAGACGCGGAACGGGCTTACTACCTGTCCCGCGTTTCCGCTTTTATCAGCAAACGCGCTTTCTCACGCATTGCATCCAATGTGGCTGTCCACGTTGTTCTCCCCGCCACTGCCTTCCATACTCAGTTTTCGTGCGTGTATGATGAAAGTCGCGCGTGTACAACTTTATGCCGTAAATTTTTAAGAGCGAGGTAGCGTTTTGAATATCAATTTCCGCAAGCATCGTTTGATTCTGGTTATCGTTGGCCTGGTGGTCGTAGCCGGGCTCTCCGTCTCGCCTTTTCTGAGCGCCAGTTGCAGCACTCATCAGGGCTCGCAGGGCGAGCCGAAGGCGCTTGAGACGCTTCGTAACATGACCAGGGGCGGAATGCTGCCCGCAGAAGACGCGGTCACGCGCATAGAAAATGGACACCCTGATACGAAGACGGCGGCCCTGGCTCGCATCATTCGCGCACGCATCC
>DASVVZ010000105.1:0-11547 GCA_036389875.1 Pyrinomonadaceae bacterium | reverse complement strand
TCCGTCTTTCAGATTGCGGCGCACGAGCGGGTTATACCCGTGCCGAAGCTCTACGAAATCTGCGAGACTGCGCGCTCTCTACTGAGGGGCGATGATGAAGTCGGACGCGTCATCGCGCGTCCCTTCGAAGGCGAGCCGGGCGCTTTCCGGCGGACGGAGAACCGGCATGATTACGCCGTGGCGCCCCCGCGCGAAAACCTTCTCGTCACACTGTCGGAGGCAGATCTGGACGTGGTCTGTATCGGAAAAGTCTCTTCCATCTACGACGCGTTGGGCGTCACGGAAGACCTCTCGGCCAAGAACAACGACCAGTCTATCGACCAGACCGTTCGAGCCCTGGCGGGCGATACTCGCGGCCTCATCTTCTCGAACCTGGTGGACTTCGACATGCTCTACGGACACCGCCGGGACACAGAAGGCTATGCGCGAGCCCTGGAGCATTTCGATTCCCGCCTGCCCGAGATAGAAGGCGCGATGAAAGAGGGCGATGTCTTCATCATCACGGCCGACCACGGCAACGACCCCACCCGCCCGGGCTCAGACCACACGCGCGAGTACGCGCCGCTCGTCGTCTACGGCCCGGCCGCACGCGCCGGGGTGAATCTGGGAACGCGCAACTCGCTCTCAGACATAGGCCAGACCATCGTAGACAACTTCGGCCTGAAGCTAAACGCCGGAGAGAGCTTTCTGCAAGAGATTTCGTGAGCGGGAGGTAACTCACAGCCGCAGCAGACGCGAGAGGACAGCGCAGAGGAAAAGCATTCAGGTCTCCGCGCTATCCTCTCGCGTCTCTTAGCTGAGCTGCTGCCTTTTTATCTAACTTCTTCAGGGTTTCGCAGGACGGCTATGTAAGGGAGGTTGCGGTAACGCTCTGCGAAGTCCAGCCCGTAGCCCACGACGAAGGCATCCGGTATCCTGAATCCCAGATAATTTATCTCGACTTCGCGCTCGCGCCGCTCGAACTTGTCCAGCAGCGCCACCAGCTTGACCGAATTCGCTCCGCGAGAGCGCAGGTTGGCCATAAGATAAGAGAGCGTGATTCCCGTATCGACTATGTCTTCGACGACCAAAATCTCGCGCCCTTCTATGGGGACATCCAAATCTTTTGTGATACGCACCTCGCCGGACGTGCGCGTGGCCGCCCCGTAGCTTGAGATGCCCATGAACTCTACGCCCAGCCGCAGGTCTGTCGCCCGCATCAGGTCGCTGATAAAGATGCAAGCGCCCTTGAGCACGCCTATCATCAACGGGTTGCGGCCCGTGTAGTCGCGCGAGATTTCCGCGCCCAGCTCCGCGATGCGCGTTTGAATCTGTTCGACGCTGAAAAGCGGTTCAAGGTTCGGATGAGAAAATTCGGATGTGGTCGGTGCGGAAGAAGTAGCCAAAAGAGTTGCCTCCAGAAATTAAAGTTCACCTGCGGCCTTAAGGCGGCGAGCAACAAGCGCTGCGTTCATCGCCCGCCGCCCCGTGGCGCTCGTTCAATAAGGCTCGCGCGTCCGGATTACAGGCGCGTGCCATTGCAACAGAAGCCCGTGGTGCGACATACTATTGAAGCTCTCCTTAGAGGTCAATGCTGAAAGAGAAAGAGTCGCGGCGAGGGGCCGGAATTGCTTGAGGCTCGTGGCCCTGCATAGACGTTGCTTCTCGATAACGTTCGTTTAAGAGGGAACATGATAAGACTGTCGATTCGCTTAACGTGCACGGCGCTGGCGGCTCTCTGCCTTTATCTGCCGCACGCGGGCAGCGCCTGTGCTCAGCAGCAGGGCAATCAGGCCAGGCCAGCGGCCTCTGCGACCACACAGACGGGCGCACAGGCGGGCGCGCAAGCCTCCGGTGTTTCTCAATCGCCGGACGTGCCGGGGCGCGCTTCTGAGAATCTGATTGACTCAAGCCTCGGCGAAGACCCCGCGCTGCAAAAGATTATCGCGCCTTACAAGACCAGAGTTGACGAGCTGAACACGCCTATAGGAAAGCTCGCCGGCGACCTGAAAAAGTCGGGCGCAGGCGGAGGCTCGCTCGGCAACTTCGTGTCGGACGCCATGCGCGTCGTCGCGGCGAAGCGCCTCGGCAAGCCCGTGATGCTTGCCGTCGTCAACACGAGCGGCCTGCGCAAAAATTCTATTGCGGCCGGGGCCATCAGCACCACGGACATCTTTGAGCTTCTACCGTTCGAGAACGCGCTCGTCACGCTTGACCTGACGGGCGAGCAGTTGCGCCGCTTCATGGAGATGAACGTGCTGCGAAACAACGCGCAATCGGGAGCGCGCATCGTCTATCACGACAACAAGGAGAAGAAACAGAACGAGCTGGTCAGCATCCGGCTTGGTTCGCCCGGCGCCGAGCGGGAGATAGATCCCGGGGCCACCTACACCATCGTCACGATTGATTACCTGATAAAGCGCGGCGGCGAATACAGCGTGCTGAAGGAAGGGAAGAACATGCGCCCTCTGGGCATAACCATACGCGACGCGTTGATTGAATACGTGAAGGCGGAGACGGCTGCCGGACGAAGCCTCAGCGCGGGGCTTGACGGGCGGTTCAAGGGTGACGGAAGCGCGGGCCGTGCGGAGGAAGATAAGCAATGATAACGCGACGTAAATTTTTAGGGGCCACACTTGCCGGCGCGTCCCTGCCTCTGGCACTTTCCGGACTGCTGCCCGAAGCCTCTGGCTTCACTCTTCTTCCGCCTGCGCGCTCGTGGGCCGGGCTGGCCGAGCCTCTGCTCGAAGCCAAAGGCGGCGAGACCCTCATCACTATTCTCAACACGAACGACCTGCACTCGCAGATTGACCCGCTGCCTGCCAACGACCGGAACGCGGGCAAAGGCGGCATGGCGCGCATGGCCACGCTCGTCAAACGAGTGCGCAGGGAGAACCCGAACACACTGGTACTCTTCGCGGGCGATGCTTTTCAGGGGACGCCCTACTTCAATCTGTACGGCGGCGAGGTGGAGTTCAAAACCATGTCGGCTGTGGGGTTCGACGTGGCCGTGCTCGGCAACCACGATTTCGATAACGGCATAGAGGGCCTGGCGAAAGTCATCCCTTATGCGAAGTTCGATATAGTGGCGACCAACTACGACGTGCGCGGAACTGTTATTGAAAAGCACGTCAAGCCTTACGTTGTGCGACAGTTCGGCAACGTGCGCGTCGGCGTCTTCGGCTTAGGCATCAAGCTGGAAGGACTGAACCCGCCCGAAACCTTCGCCGGACTGAAGTACCTGGATCCCGTGAAGACGGCTCGCAGCGCCGTACAGGTTCTTCGCACGCAGGAGAAGTGCAACATGGTCGTCTGCTGCTCGCACCTGGGGTATTATCCCGAGCCAAAGGATGACGACCTGGGGGACACGCAGGTAGTCGCACAGGTTGACGGTATAGATTTTATAGCAAGCGGCCACACGCACACTTTCATGAAGAAGCCGGCGATTGCGCGCCAGCCTTCCGGCCGTGACACCGTCATCTTCCAGGTCGGCAAGAGCGGCATCTACGTTGGTCGCGTGGACTTCACCGTCAAGGCAAGCCGCGTCACGGCCTCCGCCGGAAGACTGCTTGATTTACGCGACGCTTCGCTGGCATAAAAAGTAATCGGCCGCCAGCAGTCAGCTTTTGCTGATTGCTGATTGCTGACTGCCGACTGCTAATTACTATTATGGCATCTGACGATTCAACACGAGATAGGGTACGCGCGCTGGTGCGCGATGTGCTGGCCAACGCTCTCCCCGCAGAAGAGAGCGGCGGCGCGCCTTCAACCACTTCCGCTCCTTCCAGACCCATGGAGACTCCTGCGCCGGCGCAGAGCCGCTTCGTCAATGTCGTGCCGGAAGAGCCCGCTTCGCAAGCCGGGCCGGAGTTTGCGCGCGACGAATCCTCCAAGATGGTGATTACGGAAGACGACGTGCGCGGGCTCGAAGAGGGCGCGCGGCTGCGCGTTGCCGAAGGCGCGCGACTGACGCCCTTAGCCGCCGACGTAGTGCGAGAGCGGCGCATAGAGCTTGTGCGGCGCACCCCGCGGCGCGGCTCACGCGGGCGCAAGGTGATAGCCGTAGGCGCAGACCACGGCGGCTTTCCCATGAAGGAAGAGCTTAAGGCCCTGGTGTCAGAGCTTGGACACAGGGTTCACGACTTCGGCACCAATTCCGAAGACGCGGTTGATTACCCGGACTTCGCTCACGCGGTGGCGCGAGCCGTCTCGGACGGGCAGGCCGATGTAGGCATCGTCATTGACGGCGCGGGCGTGGGCTCCTGCATGACCGCCAACAAGGTGCCGGGCGTGCGCGCCGCCGCCTGTTATTCTGTGGCCGTGGCGAAAAACTCGCGCGAGCACAACGACGCCAACGTGCTCACGCTCGGCAGCAAAACCATCACGAGCGCGGAGATGCGTGAGATTGTTTCGGCCTGGCTCTCAACGGAAATCAGCGAAGACCGCCACCGCAAACGCGTCGCCAAGATAGTTGCGGTCGAGCGACAGTACAGTTCTTGACGCACGCGCGTGAGCGATACGCTCTCATTCGCGCGCGGAGGAGTTTTTAGTAGATGGCATATTCACAGAACGGCGAGCTTGATAGCCTGGTAGAGCAGATTACGGACGTTATCGTCGCGCGCTTAAACGGCGACTCTGACGGGCAGGCCGCCTACTGCGGCTGCGCGAGCGAGTGCTTCAATCGCTGCCCTGAGCGCATGCACAGGATTGTGGACGCGGGCGCAGCGCGCATTGGACTCGTGCTGGGGCAGACCGCTTCGGCGCGCGACTGGGCCAGCCTGATAGACCACACGCTGCTCAAACCCGAAGCCACCGAAGACGACATACGCCGCCTGTGCGAAGAGGCCGCGCGCTTTCACTTCGCCTCCGTCTGCGTCAATCCCACATGGGTGCGCTCCGCGGCCTGTAACCTGCGAGGCTCGGGAGTTCCCGTCTGCACCGTCATAGGCTTTCCGCTCGGCGCAACCCTGCCGGACGTGAAAGCCTACGAAGCGCGCCGCGCAATCTACGACGGGGCGCGAGAGGTGGACATGGTCATTAACATAGGCGTGCTCAAGAGCGGTGATGACTGCGCCGTAGAGCATGACATACGCTCGGTCGTAGAAGCCGCGCACGAGTACGAAGTCACCTGCAAGGTGATTATAGAGACGGCCCTGCTGACGGACGAAGAGAAGGTGCGCGCCTGTCTCGCCGCCAAAAGCGCCGGGGCGGATTTCGTCAAAACCTCGACCGGCTTCGCCAAGGGCGGCGCGACCGTCGCCGATATAGCCCTGATGCGGCAGGTGGTAGGCGCTGACTTGGGCGTCAAAGCATCGGGCGGCGTCAAGGGCCTGGCAGACGCCCGCGCCATGGTCGAAGCCGGAGCCACTCGCATAGGCGCTAGCGTGGGCGTCAAAATCGCACAGGAAGCCGCAGGAGCAAAACCCGCCGCCACCGCCGCCGCAGCCTATTAACGAAACGCTGAGATGAAAGCCGGGGCTTTAATCCGGGCCCGCGCTCGCAGGTCGCCGGCGCTGCGTAAGGAACAAAGCGTCAGAAGAATTCTTCTCATCTCAGTTCTACTGTTGAGCGCGGGAATCGGTCGTATCTGGTGAGAGCCCCGGATTATTAGCTGGCGCGCATCTTTTGAAGGGTTCGGAAGAGTACGGGCGCTCCCATTGTCCGCCTCTTCAAGCCTCCCTCCAACTGATTTACGCCATGCCCCGTGACCCGGGGCCCTCACCAGATACGACCGATTCCCCCATTGAATCGCAGACAACAGGAAAAGCATGGCCGGGGGATGAAAAGCCCGCTGATTCAAGTTGAATAGTCACTCTTTCATCCCTCATCGCTGCCGCCTTCACAGCCTTCTTTCAGAACCTGTAGCCTATTCCGGCGCTGAACTGGAAACTTGAGCGGGTGCCGCCGGGTAAAGTTATGGGCGCGACAACCACCGTGTCGTTCGGCCCCGCCGCAAAGCCTTGAAATGTCGTCTCGCCTACGCGTATCAGTGTCGCCCCGAGGTCAAAGCGCGTGACAAGCCTGCGCGAAGGATAGAACTCAAGGACGCCGCCGAGGTCTATGGCCGGATGCGTCAGCCTTCGCTGGCGAAAGTCGGCCTGTGGAAAGGCACCGCTGGCAAGCGGCGGCCCCGTGATGATTACGTCTCCTATGCCGCGCGAAAAGCTTATGAAGCCCGGCCGTGCCTTGGCGAAGATGCCCAGGTTCCTGAAGCGCTTGCCCGCCTTGACGCCGAATAAGCCCTGAGTCACGCGCCCGTTAGTCCTGTCGCCGGAGGCGATGCCGCTGTCGTTCGGAAAATAGTTCAACTCGGCTTCGAGCGCTGCGTTGTCATTGAAGTTGAAAGTAAACCTCGCGCCGGCTCCCGGCTGCGTGTGCCCGGGCTCAAAGGTGATTGAAGAGAACTGCGCGCCTATCTCGTAACGAGTGGCCTTTGACTTCTCCGGCTCGCCCTGTGCGCTGGCATCCTTTTGATAGAAGGATAAGAGCAAAATGCCGAGCGCAATTAAGAGCAGGGGCTTTTTCATGATGTCTCCTTATGAAATGGAAGCGCCCAGGCTTCGGCAAACAGATTCCGGGAGCACACAAACTTTCAGGCACACTTAGACCACCGGCTGCCGACCCCGGCGCCCCTTCAGGAACTACAGAGCGCGCCCGCGAGAGAAGCCCTGCTTCTGCTTTCTATGATTAACGGGAGAGTTTCTTTAGTCTTTCAATGCTTTGAGACGACTCAGTTGTTACCTGAGTAGAAATAGCGACAAAGCCCTGTCCAGTATCGAGCGCCTCACGGGCTGCGGCTCCAGCCTGGTGTAGCCGTCCGGCAGCTCAAAGAGCGACTGGTCAAGCTCTACGGAGGCAATCTCCGTCACCTCTCGTTTCGTTTCCGCGACGGTGCGCCCGTCCGTGCTGTAGGCCCGTACAACGAGCGCCACCGGAAAGCCGAAACGCGCCTGGCCCACCTGCTTACGCTCGAACTTGTAGCTGCGCTTCTCGTAAGTTCTAGAGCAGGAGTTGTAGTTGGTCGGGACGGCGTAGCCCGGATTTATCTGGCCCGAAATGTCCGAAGAGCATTCCGTCCCGTAAAGCAGGTCTACGTACCAGCCGTCCGTCTCCTGCCTGAGGCGCGTCTGCTCGCAGGCTTCCGGCTTCGCTTCCGAGACCGTCATGGTCTTTATGTGGCGAGCCACGTATCCGAACATCTCTCGCCGCTCGCCAGTGTCTATGACCGTCACCGTCTCCGTCCACAGTCCCTTGTACTTAACGGGCTGCGCGTTCCGGTCTTTGGCCTCCTGCTGCCTGCGGTAGTAATCGGCCCATGCTTCTTCCATGCTTGAGTAAGGCTGGTCGTAAAACTTACGGTTCACGTAATCCACCCAGAGAAAGCGCTTCAGGTCGCACTGGAAGATGTAGGCTGTCTCATAGGCTTTGCCGTCCTTGCCCACGGACTTGAACTCTTCGCGCTGGCGCACTCCCCTGAAGTAGGTCGTGTGCTCTGAAGGCGCGACGCCCGTCTGGCTGTGGCGCGTCACAATCCGCAGGTCTCCGAGAGCCATCCGTGCGAACGAAAGGATGACAACAGATGCTATACACGCGCTCTTCATCCCTCTTCTCATAAGTCTCTCCCTCACGCGACCGGCGGCATGTGCACCCGGGCGGTAAAGTCACGGCTATCTGGGCCAGAGATTTTCTATGCGGTCGGCTGCGCCGACTTCCACGCGGGCGCGCGGAAGCGGTATCTTCTCGCCTTTGCCCTGTCCGGGCGCGACCAGAATCTCGCCGCTCTGCGTCCTGATGCTGTTGTTCGCCGACGTGTCCAGACTCATCACACGCACTGCCTGCGCCGGAGGAAATACGACCACAGGCGTCTCGGAACTATTATCAGAAGACTGTTTCGGCACGTAGAAGACCGATGGCAGGTAGCGCTCGTCGCGCAGCACCCACAGGTTCCATTTACCGCCTGAGCCTACAATCGGCGCGCTCGAAACCCACTCGTAAACATCCTCGCCTATGGTGACGCTGATCTTGTTGTCTTCAATCTGCGCTGCCTTCTCGAACTCGTAGCCCTCGCGCGGCGTGAGCGAGAAGATGAAGCGCCCCTTGTCCGGCACGTAGAACCATATGAGCGCGCCCGTGAAGCCCTGCGACTGGCGTCCCCCGCCGACGCGCCGCCCGTTCAGATAGAGCTTGTAATCCTTGATTGCCATCTCCACGCTGTCGAGCGTGAAGTCGCGCGCGGGCGACCCCTTGGGCGATTCCCACAGGCGCGCCTGGTCGAAGGAGGCCTTGACCACGTCAACAATCTTGACGCCCGTCTGCGGGTTAATCAGAAGGTCCAGGGCAAAGCCGTCGCCGTCGTCTATGATCTGCGCTTCGGTCGGGCGCGGCAGGGTGGAGACGTTCATCTGAAGCGATGTGCGCCCGGCGCGCGTGCCCTGTCGCTCGCGCATTCGCCTCTCGAAATCCGGATCCAACGGGCGCACAAAGACTCTGAACTGGCGTGTGTTGACCAGTGGTTCTATCACGAGGTCATAGCCGAAGATGAGAGCGCCGCTTGAATCCACCAGCACGCGATGCACCACGTGGTTGTCATCCACGAGCACCTGCGGCTTGACGACCGACTGCAAATCTATCTCGGATGAGCGAGAGGCGTTCTGCTTTTCGGGCTTGACGGCCTCGGTCCTGAAGGCTACGTAGCCTGTGCCGGCGAGCGGCACCACCAGTTGCTGCACGCTCTGCTGCTGCTGCTCTTGCGCCCGCGCTAAAGCGGGAAGAAGAAGCAGCGCGACGATGAAGGGGAAGAGGACTCTACTTCTCATTAAGGTTTCCCTTGATGACCGTGAGCTTCACGTCTGCGGGCGGCTGAAAGCCGCTCAGCGTTACCTGCGGAGCAGTGATGCTCGCATCCTCCTTACGGCTCGCAGTCATGCCCGGAATGTCCTGAAGCGAAGGGGCGGCCTGATTGCCCCGGCGTGCGCGCCTGTTGATGTAGACCGTGCGCGTGACGACTCTTTCTTCGACGACGCGCCTCTCTACGGGCACTTCCACATACTGTATCTTCTCTGCGGCAGCATTGGCCTGCTCGCGCCCCACCTCCGGTCTTAAGATGAAGGAGCGTATCGCCAGCAAGGAGGTGGCCGCCAAAAGAATCGCTGCGGCCACCGCCACGGGAACCGGAATGGAGAAAGAGGCTCTGAGGGGGCGACGCCAGAAGGGAAGCTCGTCACGAGGTTGCGCGCCCGCCGCATCAACCAGACGTTCACGCATGCGCGCGTGATGATGCGTCCAGAACTCGCCTGCGGGAATCATCTCGGGCGCTGCCGTGTCGAATGCGCCGAGCGCCTCTCGCATGGAGTGATATTCGGCGCGGCAATCCCTGCACGCTTCCATCTCTTCCAGCAGGCGCAGCTCGTCTTCCGCGCCCATCTCGTTGAACACGAGGTCTGTTAAATCTTCTTTCGTTTTGCTGCAATCGTGCATAGTCAGTAAAGCTCCGGACTCCTATTTTCCCCCCGCGGCGCACCTCAGATAGCTTCTCGATTCGCTTTTGAGGCCAAGATGCTGTCTGAGCTTCTGCACCGCGCGAAAGAGCGACTTTTTGATGGTTCCCGTAGAGCAATTGAGCACGGCCGAGATTTCTTCATAGGTCATGCCCTCGCTGTGCTTGAGCATGAAGATCAATCGCTGCTGCGGAGTCAACTCCGAGAGCGCCTCGCCTACGCGCTCGACCAGCATCTTCCTGTGAAGGTCGTCTTCCATGTCCCGCCCACGGCTCAGGCGCAAAGCGTCTTCATAATCTACGGACTCTATCTCCACCAGCCGCAGCCCCTGCGACTCGCCCCCGACCTGTTTGAGGGCCGAGCGCCTGTGGTTTAGAAATGTGTTGACGGTTATCTGGCGTAGCCAGGTGTAGAAGCTGGATTCGCCGCGAAAGCTCTGAAGGTGGCGGTAGACCTTGAGCCAGACCTCCTGAGAGAGGTCTTCGGCGTCCGACTGGTTGCGCGTGTAGAAGAGGGCGAGCGAATAGACGCGTCGCTCGAACCTGCGCGCCAGCATACAGAAGGCTTCGCGGTCGCCCTCGCGTGCTCTCTCTATCAGATAGCCTTCGCCGTCAATCACCAAAAAGTTGCCTTTCGTTCCAAAGGTCACAACCATAGACCCATACACGAATGATTCGGTTGGCCGAAGAAGATATAGCAAATTCAAAATGGTTGCGAACCCGTTCCCATCTACGGGGCGGCTCCATCCGTCCTTATTTAACGGGCCAATCTTGTCTCGTCGCTTGAAACTCCTGGCGCTTTGCGTCTATGCTCAGGGCGTTCTCTTTACAAAAATTATCGAGCAGGTTGATATAACGATGGCAGCCAAACGTAATGTGCTGGCAGTTATTCTGGGCGGAGGCGCGGGAACTCGTCTGTTTCCTTTGACGAAAGAGCGTTCGAAGCCCGCGGTGCCGCTTGGCGGCAAGTACCGCCTTATAGATATTCCGGTCTCCAACTGCATCAATTCGGACATCACGAAAATCTTTGTGCTGACGCAGTACAACTCCGCCTCCCTGAATCGCCACATAGCGCGCACCTATCGCTTCTCGCAATTCGCGGACGCCTTCGTGGAGATACTGGCGGCGGAGCTGACGCCCGAGAGCCCGCAGTGGTTTCAGGGGACCGCCGACGCCGTCAGACAGGTCTTGCCGCACATCAACGACTGGGGCATAGACACGCTGCTGATACTTTCGGGCGACCACCTGTATCGAATGGACTACAGAACTTTTCTCGCCCGCCATTACGAGACGGATGCGGACGTGACCGTCTCGGTCATCCCCTGCCGCCGCGACGTGGCCTCGGATTTCGGCCTCCTCAAGACAGACTCTTCGGGGCGCATCATAGAGTTCAGCGAGAAGCCCAAGGGCGAAGCGCTCGACGCCATGCAGGTGGATACGACCACCCTGGGCTTAAGCGTCGAAGACGCTCTCTCTCGTCCCTTTCTGGCTTCGATGGGCATCTACGTCTTCAAGTATGACAAGCTGATAGAGTATCTGGCCAAAGATCCGGGCGCGATGGATTTCGGGCGCGAGATAATTCCCACGGCTATTGAGATGGGGCACGTGCAGGGATACATGTTCGACGGCTACTGGGAGGACATAGGAACCATCGCCGCCTTTTACGAAGCCAATCTAAACATGACCTCGCTCATCCCGCAGTTCAACTTCTTCGACGCCGACGCGCCCATCTACACGCGCGCCCGTTATCTTCCGCCCTCAAAGATGCACAGTTGCGATGTGGTGGATTCTATAGTCACGGAAGGCTGCATCATCAACGGCGCGACCATCAAGCGCTCAGTCGTGGGACTCCGCAGCCGCATAGACCGCGGCGCGCAGATAGAAGCGGCCATATTGATGGGCGCAGACTACTACCAGTCAATCGAAGAGATGCGCGACGAGATAGCCGAAGGGATTCCGCACATAGGCATAGGCAGCAACACCACGATCCGCCGCGCCATCATAGATAAAAACGCCCGCATAGGCTCGAACGTGCGCCTCATCAACGAAGGTAACGTAGAGAACGCGGACGG
>DASVVZ010000104.1:0-2841 GCA_036389875.1 Pyrinomonadaceae bacterium | reverse complement strand
AAGAGCGAACCGCTAATAATTTAACGGTTCGCTCTTTGTTTTGATTAGGCGCTGCGATACTGCTTAACCATCTGCTCTCAAGCTTTTAATCAGAGCGCCTGGTCCTTTGCCCGACCTCTATGAGCAGGGGCGGTGAAGCCTCTTTTGAGCGAAGCGAATCGAGCGACAGCTTGCCGGGCCCCTCTTCGATGTGCGAAGTCAGCACGCGGTTGACGCGCTGCGGAAGAAGTCTCGGCGCAAGCTCAGCCACGGCGTCCGCCAGTTGAATGATGTCGCCGCCGCCGCGCCAGTGCTCGCGCACCACCCGCTCGTCCGTGCGATGTATGAGACGAAGCAGTGTGAGCGCGATTAAATACAGGTCGTCGATCTGTCCCACGAAGGGGATCATGTCCGGAATCAAATCCAGGGGCGAGACCGCGTAAATGATTGCCCCTGCCAGCAGCAGCTTCTCCGTGCGCGGGACCCGCCCGTCCGTCATCAAGCGGCCGCACAGATGCAGCATGTTCGGCAGAAACATCAGCAGGTTCTTCATTCGCCGCTTTAAGTCCAGACGGGCCATTCTCGCGCCTCTTCCTTTCACGCCTTGCGGTTTAGAAATCTCCGGCGCATTCCGAATGACCGCAGTCGCAGTCAATCTGAGTAATATCGCCCGCGCCTTCGCAGTTGGCGCTGCAATAATTCGCGCCGTCTTCGGTCAGCACGCAGTTACAGGTGGCGTTCTTACACTTTTTAGCTTCTCTATCGTCAGCCATAGTGGTTTCTCCCTCGTCTTGAGTTTGTTATCAGGGTATAGAATGCTTCTATACCTAATTCCGTGGTTAGTCAATCAAGAAAAAGTGCGCGAAAGCCTTTGCTTAACTTTCGCGCACGAAACGGTCTGTGGCCGAAGGAACCAGCCATTTATTCTTAAGTCTTAAAAGCTTCGGCTTTGCGCGCAGTGTCGGCCGCTTTAACGCGAGCGATAACGCCCGGCGCGCACAGAGACTATCTGCCAGCGCCCGTCGCGCCGCTCGAACGTGCGCGTGTAGTTGTAGGGCGTGGTGGCAAACGGCCTGCCGCGATAGTTGCCGCGCACCACGGCCTGGCCCGTCAGGCGTGCCGTGTCGCCGCTCACCGATACTTCTACGTCGCTTGTGTCTATGGACTCGAAGGCGAAGTCGGGATTTTCCAGCAGCGAAAGCCGCCGGGCCTTGTCCGTGACTCCTCCCCAGTAATGAGAAAAGGTGAAGTCGTCCGCGAGCACACGGTCTAGCCGGGCCGCGTCGCGCTGAATGTGAGCGTCAAGGTATTGCCGCTCGATGCTTAAGATTTCAGTTTTATCCTGACTATCAGAGGCAGTGCGAAAAGCAGTCCAGGGAGTTGCTGCCGTGACCCCAATGATAAAAGTCGCCAGAGAAACCACTACATTAAAGATGATTCGTTGCATGGCAATTTTCTCTCCTGATGAAGGCCAAGTTACCACAGCCGCGTTCACTAAGACAAGATTTTGTTAAGGAGCCTTAACTGAAAATTTCCGGGGCCGGAAATTCAAGCTCTTCCCGACGCGCCCCTGTTCAAAAGCCGTACGCTTTTAGGGAGTTGCGAAGATGGCTGCCCGCCGTGGCTCATGCGCCGGCTTGTCCTGCGGCTTTCACGTCGGTTAGACTTCGCCGGTTAGAAGCTCTCAACAACACAAAAGGTTTACTTCGGACTGTCATGAATATTCTAGAGCAACTGCGCCGGCGCGCCGCCGCACGCCCACAGCACATCGTCCTGCCCGAAGGCGAAGACCCGCGTACAGTCGTAGCCGCTTCAATGTGCGCGAGTTCCCGGCTGGCGCGCATCACTCTGCTCGGCAGCGAAGACAAGATTCGCTCTCTGGCTCAGGCCAATCACGTAGACCTGGGCAGTGTCGAAGTAATTGACCACAGGCGCGCAAGCGATTTCGACCGCATGGTGCAGTTCTATTATGAGCTGAGGCGCGCCAAGGGCGTGATGCCGGACGAAGCGCGCGCGGCCCTTTCTGACCCGCTCTATTACGGCAACCTTATGGTGCGCGAGGGGCTGGCTGACGGCTCCGTCGCGGGCGCTACCAACACGACCGCGCACACGGTTCGCGCCGCGCTTCATTGCATAGGCGTGCGCGCTGGCTTCAAGATGGTGTCCAGCTTTTTCGTCATGGCCCTGCGCGACGCGGATTTCGGCGAGGGCGGCGCGCTCATCTACGCAGACTGCGGCGTGGTAATTGAGCCGAACGCTGCCGAGCTTGCCGAGATAGCCATCGCTTCGGCCGATTCGTGCCGCGCGCTTCTGGAGACGGAGCCGCGCGTCGCCATGCTCTCCTTCTCTACCAAGGGAAGCGCCAAGCATAAGTTGATTGACAAGGTCGTGGAGGCGACCAAGACTGTGAAAGCACGAGCGCCCGAGCTTGAGATTGACGGCGAGTTGCAGGCCGACGCGGCTCTTATAGCTTCGGTCGCCCAATCGAAAGCGCCCGGCTCAAGCGTCGCGGGCCGCGCCAACGTTCTTATTTTTCCAGACTTGCAGTCGGGCAATATCGGTTACAAGTTGACGGAGCGGCTCGCAGGCGCAACCGCCATCGGCCCTATCCTGCAAGGCTTGGACAGACCCGCCAACGATCTTTCGCGCGGGTGCAAAGCTGAAGATATAGTTGACGCCGTGGCGATCACAGCCGTGCAGGCGCAAACGCGCAAGGCCGCGCGCTAAACGTGCGGCAAAGCAACCCGCCGCCGTGCGTAGGCTATCAAACATTTCAGCCATCGGAATGCTCATCTGTGAGGTTTACTCGTGGTATCACGTCGCATCTTTCTGGCGTTGCTGATTTGTGTTGTAACTCTGACG
>DASVVZ010000103.1:0-15068 GCA_036389875.1 Pyrinomonadaceae bacterium | reverse complement strand
GTCACGCATTGACGCCGGTCGAGTGGGGCGGCGAGACGGAAATGGTCGCCGTCTCGGCCAAGCAGCACAAGAATCTGGACACGCTGCTTGAGACCATTCTGCTCACGGCTGACATCCTTGACCTGAAGGCCAGCCCGACGCGCCTTGCTTCGGGCGTCGTCCTCGAAGCCAAGCTTGATAGAGGTCGCGGCTCCGTCGCGACCGTGCTGGTTCAGCAGGGCACGCTCAGAGTCGGCGACCCCTTCATCGTAGGCCAAATCTTCGGCAAGGTGCGCGCCATGTTTGATGACAGGGGCCAGGCCGTGACGGAAGCTGGGCCTGCTACTCCCGTGGAAGTCCTGGGCCTACAGGGCGTCCCGCAGGCAGGCGAAACCTTCCAGGTCGTGGCCGACATCACAAAGGCGCAGCAGATTTCGCATCACCGGCAGATGATTACGCGCCAGCAGACGCTCTCGCAGAGCACCAAGCGCGGTATCGAAGCCCTCGGACAAACGGAAGTCAAGGAACTGCTCGTGGTCATCAAGGCGGACGTGCAGGGCTCTGTGGAAGTTTTGAAATCCACCTTGCAGAAGCTTTCGACCGAGGTCGTGAAGGTGAAAGTGATTCGCTCCGGCGTCGGGGCCATCACGGAATCCGACGTGCTTCTGGCTTCCGCCACGCAGGCCGAGAACACCAACAAGGCGGTCGTCATCATTGGCTTCAACGTGCGGCCTGAGTCGCGCGCATCAGACCTTGCCAAGCAGGAGAACGTCGACGTACGACTGCACTCCATCATCTACAAGGTCGAAGAAGAGATACGCGCCGCCATGATTGGCATGCTCGAAGCCGTGGAGAAGGAGCGCATCCTTGGCAAGGCGGACGTGCGCGAAGTCTTCCGCGTCCCGCGCGCAGGCGTCATAGCGGGCTGCATGGTCGTTGACGGCACGATTCGCCGCAACGCGCGCGCACGACTGATACGCGACGGCGTGGTCGCATGGGAAGGCGGCATAGCATCCTTGCGCCGCTTCAAGGAGGACGTGGGTGAAGTACGCGAAGGCTTCGAGTGCGGCATCGGCCTCGAAAACTTCAACGACGTTAAGGTTGGCGACCAGATAGAAGCCTTCATCATAGAGAAGGTCGCCGCGACAGAACTGTAAAGATGGGCATCGGGTGCCGGGTTTCAGTAAAAGAAAAGCAAGTTCTCTTTCTTTCCCCGGCGCCTGACGCCCGCCACCAGGTTTTTTATGCGTAGGGCTGAGAAGGTAGCCGACCTGCTGCGTGAAGAGATAACGCAGATAGTGGGCTATGAGCTGGAAGACCCTCGTCTTGTTGGGGTCACTGTGACTGACGTTCGCGTATCGGATAACCTGCGCGACGCACGCGTCTACTTCACGGTGATTGGAGACGAGGCAGAGGCCCGCGAGGCGCTCGTGGCGCTTCGCCATGCGGCGCAGTATGTGCGCAAGCAACTGATCCTGGCGCTCGGCCTGCGCCACGCGCCCGAGCTTCATTTTGTGCGCGACACGGTGGAAGAGCGCGGCGCTCGCGTAGACGAACTCCTCAGCGAGATAGGACGCGAGCTGCAGCAGAGAGATTCAGAAGAAAGGATGAAAGATGAGGAGTGAAGGGATTGAATCATTTGCCACATTGCATCAATCGGGCAAATGATTCCATCTTCTTTCGCCTCATCCCTTGATTGAAATGTTGAGTCAAGTTGTCGAGCTGATTGAATCAAAGCGGCGCTTTGCAATCACCTCGCACCTTCGCCCGGATGGTGACGGATTGGGCTCGTCGCTCGGTCTTTACTGGCTCCTGCAAGCACTGGATAAAGAGCCCGAGGTCATCATGCGCGACCCGGTCCCCCACGCCTATCAAAAGCTTCCCGGAGCAGAGAGCGTGCGCGTCACCGACCGCATAGATAGAGAGTACGACGCCGTCTTTGTCATAGAATGCTCCGACATCACTCGCCCCGGCCTGATCGACCTGGAAAAACAGTTCGTCGTCAACATAGACCATCACTCCACGAGCGCGCTCTTCGGCTCGGTCAACTGGATTGACCCGACCGCCTCGGCCGTTGGCGAGATGATTTACAACCTCTGCAAGGCCGTCGGCGTACGCGTGACGCGCGAGATAGCCGAGTGCGTCTACACGGCTCTCATCACGGACACCGGCTCTTTCCACTACTCTAACACCTCGGAGCGCACCTTCAAGGTCGCTTCGGAGCTTGTCCGCGCGGGCGTGAAGCCAGCCAAGATTTCACAGGCCGTCTTCGCCAGCTATCCCTGGAGCAAGATAGAGCTTCTGGGCGAGGTGCTTGCCACCGTCAGGCGCGACCCGTCGGGACGCGTCGCCTGGCTGCGCCAGTCGCTTGAGATGCAGGAGCGTGTGCAAGCAGCCGAGGAAGACGGCGACGGCTTCGTCAACTATCCTCTGACCTGCGATAACGTGGAAGCCGTGGCCTTCCTGAAAGAGAGCGCGCCCGGCGTCTATCGCACAAGCCTGCGTTCAAAGGGCGACATCAACGTGGCGCGCATTGCCGAGAAGTTCGGCGGCGGCGGCCATCGCAACGCCGCCGGCTGCACACTGACCGGAAGCTGGGAAGAGGCCGAAGAGGCGGTCGTTACGCTCCTGCGCGAAGCCGTAGAGCGTCGCAACGGCGAACACGACCTCGACGCCACCGAAGACGTTCTCCTGCCGACCGGAACGGAAAAGCGCAGGCCGCAAGCCCATCAATCGTAAAACGAGCCATCGGCAATCAGCAGTCGGTGATCAGCCGGTATGCTTTTTACTGACTGTTGATTTCCGATGGCTGAATGCTGATTCATGTCTGTAAAAGAGAAGCGTTACAAGTGGCGGCGCGAGGATTACAGGGAAAAGACTCGCGGACTGCTGATGGTCAATACGGGCAACGGCAAGGGGAAGACCACCTGCGCGCTGGGGCTTATGATGCGTGCGGCGGGTCAGGGCCTCAACTGCTGCATGATTCAGTTCATCAAGTCCAGGAACGACCGTTATGGCGAGCACAGCTCGGCCGAAAAGCTGGGGATAGAAGTTCACACGATGGGCGACGGGTTTACCTGGGACACCAAGAACCCCGAGCAGGACAGAGAGACCGCGCGCAAATCCTGGGCTCTCTGTGTGGAGAAGATGCGTAGCGGCGACTACGACCTTCTGGTCTTCGACGAGCTGGTTTACGTCTTGAGCTACGGGATGCTTGGGACCGAAGAGGTTCTGGAAGAGATTAAGAAGATACGGGCCGAGCAGCCGGCCATTCACATCGTCCTCACCGGCCGCGACGCGCCCCAGGCCCTGACAGACGCCGCAGACCTGGTGACCGAGATGCGCGAAGTCAAGCACCCCTTCAACGCGGGAATCTTCGCCCAGCAGGGAATAGAATTTTAAGGCACAAGGCCGCAGCGCAAAACGCGGAAGTTAAGAGAGTTCTTTCCTTTCATCCCGCACTGGGGACTTCTGCATTTTGCCTTTTTTGTGCTACCCTTTGCCACGTCATTGAAAGTTTGTCTTCAACAAATCACTATGAGCCTATAAACGCAGAAAAGCGGGTGGCAGAAGATGTTTTAATTCATCGCTGCCGGACTCCAACTTCTGCATTGCTTTTCGATGCCTTGGTTTCGTAAAAAGCGGCCGCAGCTTGAAAACGTCCCCGCCGAAGAGAGGCGTGTCAAAACCGAGGGCATCTTTGTCAAATGCCTTGAGTGCGACGCGGCGCTCTTCAGGCCCGACCTTGAAGAATCCCTGCAAGTCTGCCAGAACTGCGGCTACCACTTCCGCCTTGACGCTCACACGCGTCTGCGGTTTCTCTTCGACGACGGCGATTACGAAGAGTTGGACGCGGAAGTGATCTCGGTCGACGCGCTTGAATTCGTAGACAGCAAGCCTTACCCGCAACGCCTCAAGCAGGCACAGGACGTGTCGGGGCTGCCGGAGGCGGTGGTCAATGCGCGAGGGCGCGTCGGCGGCCACATGGTTTACAGTGCCGCCATGGACATGCTGTTTATAGGCGGCTCGATGGGCTCGGCTGTGGGCGAGAAGATAACGCGCCTGATAGAGCGGGCTCTGGACGACAGGGCAGCCGTCATTATCTTCGCCGCTTCGGGCGGAGCGCGCATGCAGGAAGGCGCTCTCTCGCTGATGCAGATGGCGAAAATCTCTGCCGCGCTGGCGCAACTAGACGAAGCGCGGCTTCCCTTCATCTCGGTCCTGACAGACCCCACGACGGGCGGCGTGACCGCCAGCTTCGCCATGCTCGGTGACGTTATCATAGCTGAGCCGAAGGCGCTGATAGGATTCGCAGGCCCTCGCGTCATAGAGCAGACCATTCGACAAAAGCTGCCGAAGGATTTTCAGCGCTCCGAGTTCCTGATTGATCACGGCATGCTTGACGCCATAGTTGACCGCCGAGAGATGCGCGAACACATCATCAAGCTCCTCAACTTCATGATGAATCCCGACCTCAACCGAGCGCCGGAAACAGAGATGAGTATGAGAGCCAGTAAATAGTGGATGGTAAATTATAGATGGTGAATGGATAAATCACAGTTCGTCTGTTCACCATTCATCATTTACTATTCACCATCTACTTTTATGCTTTTTGACGAGGCGCTTCAGTACCTTCTAAGCCTGGGCCACGAGACGCTGGCCATCAAGCTGGGCCTGAAAAACATAGGGCTTCTGCTGGGCTCTCTTGGCCATCCGCAAGCCTCCTTTATCCCGGTTCAAATCGCGGGCACAAACGGCAAGGGCTCTACCGCCGTGATGCTCGATTCGATTGCGCGTGCGGCGGGCGTCCGCTGCGGCCTCTACACGTCGCCTCATCTTGCGCGCATCACCGAACGCATAAAGATTAACGGGCAAGAGATTGCGCCGGATGATTTCGCGCGTCTTGCCACGCGCGTGCGCCTGACTTCAGAATCGCTCCGACATGAGAGGGCGATTGAAGCCCTCCCCACATTTTTCGAGCAGGTGACGGCCATAGCGCTGCTTGCTTTCAAAGAGGCCGGGGTTCAGCTGGCTATCCTTGAGACGGGACTTGGCGGGCGGCTGGATGCGACTACGGCAGCAGGCGCTCGGCTGGTCGGGATTACGCCGATTGCGCTGGATCATCAGGAATACCTGGGCGCAACTCTTGCCGAAATAGCATTCGAAAAGGCCGCAATCATAGGCCCCGGCGTAGAGGCAGTCGTTGCGCCGCAGGATCCGGAAGCGCTCGAAGTGATTGAGAAGCGGTGCGCCGAGATGGGTGTTGCGCCGCATTTTGCGGGCAGCCGGGTTGAGATAACGGGCGCGAGTGATTCCGGGCATCTACGCGTTACGTTCGAGACGGAAGAAGGCCGCTATAGTGACGTTCGGCTAGGCCTTCGCGGCAGGCATCAGGTCGTGAACGCGGCTGTGGCCGTCAGCCTGGCCGAACGGCTACGCGCACTGGGCTCTGTCATTCCCCGCCCCGCGATCACGGAAGGTATAGAGAGCGCCGAGCACGCGGGGCGACTTGAGCTTTGGCAGGGGAAGCCGCGGATTCTCTTCGACGGCGCGCACAACGTGGCGAGCGCCCGCGCATTTCTGGATTATCTGCGTGAGTTCGTACATGTGCCCGTCACGCTCGTCTTCGGCGCGATGCGCGACAAGGAGCTGGCGGAGATGGCTCAGCTTCTCTTTCCCGCCGCGCGCCGTCTGATTCTGGCCGGGATGAGTAACCCGCGCGCCGCACAGCCTGAGATGCTGCAAAAAATAGCGCCTCGCGGTTTCGATTCCGAAAGCGTCTCGCTTGCGCCTTCGCCTCATGACGCGGCGCGGATGGCCTTGAAGCTCACGCCGCCCGAGGGGCTCATTGCCGTCACAGGCTCGCTCTATCTGGTAGGCGAGATGCGAGAGCTTCTGTCATCTAAAGTAGCTTGAGCCATTGCTCTTGACCGCCGGGAAATCATAAACTCTGCTGCGCGAGGGGAAAACTTTTATGGCCGTAGATAACATGGAAGCGCCGGAGGTACTGGCGAGTGAAGAGGTCTATCACGGGCGCATCTTCGATGTCTCCGTCTACACGATACGCGAAGACGAGCTGACCTATAAGCGAGAGGTCGTGCATCATCCGGGCGGGGCGGGCGTTGTGGCCGTCTTTGAAGATGCGACGATTGCGCTCGTACGCCAGTACCGGCACCCGACGGTGCGCTATCTACTGGAGCTGCCCGCCGGAAGACTCTCGCCGCCCGAGCGGCCGGAAGACTGCGCCGCACGCGAGCTTGAAGAAGAGATAGGCGTTCGCGCCACGAAGATAGAGAAGCTGACGGAGTTCTTCACCACCCCCGGCTTCTGCGAAGAGAAGCTCTGGGTCTATCTTGCGACCGGCCTGATAGAGACGGCGCAGAATCTTGAGGGCGACGAGCGGCTGGATGTCTTGCGCGTCTCCTTCGAGCGCGCCTTTGAGATGATAGCCGACGGCGAGATAGAAGATGCCAAGACCATCATAGGTATCAACATGGCCGCGCAGCGCCTCGGCATACGAACGGCAACACCACTATAGAGCGAGTGTTGCCGTGGAGCGTGAGACGATTAGCGCGCTCGCTGGGCGCGCGTCTCCAAACATATAAAGGAAAGCCGGAAGAGCGCACTGTAGAATGATGAATTAAAGAAAGAGCATTCAAGCTTGAATAGTCTTTCTTCACTTCTGCATTCTGCACTTGCGCCCTTCCGCATTGCTTTTCCCGCTCTGACTTCTGCCTTGCCTTCTGCTAAACTCGTATTCGTGAGCACACCTGAAGAGATACAGACGACTCCTCCTGTTAGCTCGATTCCGGCGGACAGCTACAGCGATGTGGCAGCGGCCGGGACGGGTCTTCCCACAAGTATCGTGCCCGACCCGGACAATCCGCCCTGGAACATGAAGACGGCGGTCCTGACATGGCTCGGGAGCGTCGGTATCCTACTCGGGATCAGCCTGTTCAGCTCCTTGATAGCGCTCTTTTATGTCTTAATGACTTACGGCAAAGTGAAGGGCGAAGAGCTGACGCGGTTGATAACGAGCGACAAAATGGCCGTCCTCATACAGGTGTCAGGGGTTATCCCCGTGCACCTGCTGACGCTCGTACTGGTGTGGATCGTGGTCACGGGCAGGGGCAAGCGCCCCTTCTGGCGCACGCTCGGCTGGAGATTCAATAACAAGCTGGAGCCTCTGCTGAGCGTCCTTCTGGCCGTGGGACTTCTGGTCTTCGGCGGGGTGCTCACCAAGTACTATGGCGGCGACCCGACGGACATTGACCAGATTATCAACAGCTCCACGGCTTCCCGGCTGGTTCTGGCTTTCCTGGCGACGGCGACCGCCCCGCTCGTAGAAGAGATTGTCTATCGCGGCATTCTCTATTCGGCGCTGCAAAGGGCCATCGGCGTAGCCTGGGCTGTGGTGGCCGTCTCCATACTCTTCATGGCGGTTCACATAGCGCAGTATTACAACAACATCAGCGTGATTGCGGCCATAGGCGTCCTGAGCCTGGCGCTCACGCTGGTTCGCGCTTACACGAAGAGCCTGCTTCCCTGCTTTATCATCCATCTGGTCTTCAACGGCCTGCAATCGCTCTACATAATCTTTCAACCCTACCTGACAAACCCGGAAGCCGCGCCTACGCAGAAAGCAGGCGTCGTCATCATCGGGCAGTTCCTGGGCGCGTGCGTCCTGTAGCGTATGTCGCACGAGGTAGTAGTCGTTGGCGGCGGCATCGGCGGGCTGACGGCGGCGGCGCTTCTGGCCGCGCGCGGCGTGGATGTTTGCCTTCTTGAGAAGGAGCCGCGCGGAGGGGGCTGCGCCGTCACCTTCGAGCGCTTCGGCTATAGCTTTGAGGCGGGCGCAAGCCTCTACGCTTCATGGCAGCCGGGAGAGATACACGAGCGCGTCTTCGCTGAGCTTCCTGTCACCGCGCCCGAAGTTCGTCGCGCGGTTCCCGCCTACGTTGTGCGCCTGCCGGACGGCACGGACGTTCCCATCCTTGAGAATGACGAAGAGTTTGAAGAGACCCTGCGCCGCAGCTTCCCCGAATGCGCGGATGCGGCCGTGCGATTTTATCGTGAGATAAAGCCTGTGGGAGAAGCGCTCACGCGGGTCGCGGGCCGCGTGCCGGATTTACGCACGGCTTCCGCACTGAGGCGCGCGCGAGCCGTCGCGCCCGAGCTGCGAGTAGCGGCGCGCGTCGTGCGAGGGATGCGCCGCACCGCCGCAGAGCATTTAGCAGGAGTCTCCGAGCGCTTTCTTCGCTTCATAGACGTTCAACTGGAAATCTTCTCTCAGCGCGCGAGCAAGGAGTGCGCCTACCTTTATGCTGCCGTGGCGCTTAATCTTCCGCGACGCGGCATGTACGCGATTGGCGGCGGGGCTTCCAGGCTGGCCGACGCACTGACCGAAAGCATAAAAAAGAGCGGTGGGAGGCTGCGGTTCAACGCGCCCGTGCTTCGTCTCGCGTATGACGCGGCGGGCCGCGCCACGGGCGTTGACCTTTTGAGCGGCGAGAGAGTCGAGGCCAGAAGGGCCGTTATCAGCAACCTGACCGTCTGGGACACCTACGGCAAGCTTGCCGGAACGAGCCGCACGCCTGATAGCGTCCGGCGACGAATCAAGACCCTGCGCGGCTGGGGCGCTTATCTTCTGTACCTGGGCCTGGATGAAGAGGTCGCCGAAGAACTGCCCGCCGAGCATATACTGGCGCTCACGGACTGGCAGGAGCGGAAGGATTACACGCCCGAAGAGACGCAGTTCATGTTCGGCGTCGCGCCCGTGTGGGACGCGCGCGCCCCTTCCGGAAAGCGTGCCGTCACGGTCTCGACCTTCACGGACGCAGAGCAGTGGTTCTCTTTTCACGAAGACGAGACGGCGCACGAGGCTCAGGATCAGGAGATGCTGGAAAGATGGTGGGAGCGCATACACCGCTCTATGCCAGAGCTGGGCTCGCGCGTAGAGGTGATAGAGACGGCCACGCCGCGCTCCTTTTATGATTACACGCGCCGCCGCTTAGGGATGGTCGGCGGCCTGGGTCAATCCCTGGATGTCTTCGGCATGAACTCCTTCACGCACCGCACAGTGATTCCGAATCTGTACATGGTGGGCGACACTGTCTTTCCGGGTCAGGGGGTGGCCGGAGTCACTCAATCCGCCCTCATAGCGGCAGACGAAATCGCACCGCCGGGAAAGTAAAAAGGCAAAAGTGAAGAAGAAGAACGGGGCTTCTCTCTTTTCACTTTTGCCTTTTCTCTTTTTACTTCCGCGCTTTTCAGTCGTTCGGGTTCTCGCGCGTGCGCGGAGCTTCGATTCGTGCCGGTTCGGCGCGCTCTACGGGCGCAGACCTTTCGGGCATCGAAGGCATGGGCGAAGAACGGGGCTCGGAAGGAGCCGGGGCGGGAGCCGAAACCGGAGGCTCCGGCCTTGACGAAGTTACAGGCTCGGGGTTTGGTTGAGAGACCTGGCCGCCGCCACCGCCGCCGCCCGGGTTGTTCGGCGGTGTGCCAGGGTCTCTACGCCTGCGGCCCGGCTCTGGAGTTTCGTACTCGCCGGATGATGTAGTCTGCCCCGTCTCCTGCTGCCCGGCGTTGCCGTTGCCGCAGCAGCGACGATAACCGGACGGGTAAGCATAACCGTACGGAGACGACCACCCGCCGTAGTAAGTCGGCACGAAGACGTAGCAGTTGCCCGAGCGAAACCAAATGCCAGCCGGGCGTCCGAAGCCGTTGCGGAACAACAGGTCGTCGCCGAAGCTGTTAAAGGACGAGTTGATTGCGTAGCTGGGTATCGTGCGATTGAGCGAGGCCAGGTACTCAGCGCGCTCGCGGCTCCACAGATCGAACGAGTCCCTGCTCTTCTTGTCCAGCTTGGCAATCTCTAACTGACCGCCTCTGACAACTACCTTCCTGTCGCCCTTGACCAGTTCCGCACTCGCGCCGACCAGCACACGTCCCTTGAGCACCAGAATCTCCGTCAGCCCTGCTGGCAGAACATTGAAGCGATAGATTCCGTGCCTGACTATGACGGCTGAAGTCTGCGGCGTCTCAACAGTGAGCCGCACGTCCGTTTGGTCGCCGCCGACAGCTTCGATGATGGCGCTGCCCTTCAGGAGCCTGATGCGCAAGCCTTCGAGGGAAGTGTCTATCAGCTCGAACTCCGAGTTTTCGGCTACGCGCAGGTACGAGCCGGGATTGAGCAGAACTTCCACGCGCGCGCCCGCGCCCGTCGTCACCACGTCGCCGCTCTCAAGATTGTCCTGGTCGGTAAGCGCCTGCTGTCTACTCTTTCCCTTACGAACAACCGTAGCATTGCCTGAGACTAAATTGACCCCTCCCGCTTTCGCCGAGATTAAATACTTGTCTCTGGTCTGCGCATAAGCGCCGCTCGTCATGCCGGCCGCAGTCACGCAGACCGCCAGAGCAAGAAAGCTCCATACAGAGCGATACGTACTTTTCATGATAGGACTCTCCTGTTTTTCGGAAGCCGTTTCAACTCAGGGAGAGAGAAAGGAATGCTCCGAATTGTATGCCTATACTACGCGCCCGGCAAGAGATTTCTCAAGCCCGACCCGCTCAGCCACGCCACACTCCTTCAAATTTCCCTTGACTCTGAAATTGTATAGCAGTAGCATACAATTTATCTTTGCCCGAGGTGGCTGATGTTTATTGTCGTTGATGAAAATGATAGCCGTCCGATTTACCGGCAGGTGGCTGACGGCATCAGGGCGCTGATTGCCGGGGGCGAGTTGCGCGAGGGCGTGCAGTTGCCGCCCGTGCGCCAGCTGGCGGCCGACCTGGGCGTGAATTTGAATACGATTGCGACCGCTTACAGGGAGCTTCAGGCTGAAGGGTTGATAACGGTGCGTCACGGGTCGGGCGCTGTGGTGGCTTCGTCTAGGGCGATTGAGAGAGCGGACGAAGAGCTGAGAAGGCCGCTCAGGACTGCCCTCACGCAGCTGGTGCTGGCGGGGCTGGCGCGGACGGAGATTATGGGAATGGTGGCGGAAGAGCTGCGCGCTCTTCTGAAAGGACCTAAGCGAGGATAAACCGAAGATGCTGACGACAATTCTTATCTGGCTGCTGTTTGACGCGCTCCTGCTGGCAGGCTTTGTCTGGATGCCTGTGCTGCGCGGCGAAGAGGCTTTCTTCGGCGTGCGCGTCTCGGAGGAGTTCTACCTGACGGAAGGGCGCGCGCTCTTTCGCCGCTACAAGTTCTGGCTGCTGATGCTCTTTGTGGAGATAGAGGCCATAGGCGTTCTGGTTTCGCTATACAGGGCGGAGCTTCCACTGGCGCGCGTGGCGTCGCTCCCGCTCTTGATTCTGCCGGCCACCGTTCTCTACGTTCTCTTTTATCGGCAGGTGAAGCCTTACGCGGTCACGGATGACGAAGGGCGATTTGCCTCCGCCGTCAGGCGCAGGCACCTGAGCGAGTACACGAGCATCTATCTTGAGGCGGTGATTCTTCTCCTGACGGTCGTGCCTTCGCTCTTCCTTATCTACTACTACCCGCGACTGCCGGAGAGAATCCCCGTTCACTGGAACTGGAGAGGCCAGCCGGATGGCTGGGGGCGCAAGTCCTTCGGCTCCGTCTTCGCTCTTTCGATGATGCTCGTCTACCTGCAAGGGCTTTTCCTGCTAATCAAGCACGGGCTGCTGACGGTGAAGATGACGCTGCCCGTAGAGGGGGCTGAAGAGTATTTGAAGGGCAAGGAGCAGTTCCTGAATATGGTCATGAGACTGATGGACTGCGTGCGCGTGCTGGTGGCCTCAATGATGAGCGCGCTACTGCTCAGCATAGTCTTCGGCAGCGTGGAGTACCTGCGCCGCCTGACCGTCATAGCCGGGGCCGTCGACGTCCTGAGCACGCTCCTGCTGGTTGCAGCTTGCATCTACTTCACGGTGCGGCTGGTGAGACTAGACCGCAGGCTGAAGAGGGCCGTCGGACGCGCTTACGTACAGCGCGGGCGCGATGCGGCCAGATGGTACGCGGGCGGTCTCTTCTATTACAACCCAGACGACCCTGCGCTCTTCGTGGAGAAGCTGGTCGGCTTCGGCTACACATTCAACATGGCAAACCGTTGGGTCTACGTTTACCTTGCCTACATGATTCTGCCTCCGCTCATTTTGAGCTGGGGACTGACGAATTAAGAGAGATTATGAAAACAGTTCTTTGCCTGTTCCTACTTCTTTTGCCGCACGCTGGCACGGCCGGGCAGCCGCAGCCGTCCCCGTCGCAGGATAAGACGGCGATGGGCGCGCAGGCGCTGCCGGCGGCCCCGCCCTTTCTCTCTACGAAAATCTGCGGCAAGGGGGTGTTTCTGCTCTACGCCGGCGCAGACCTTCTGGGGCGCGAGAGCTTTGAGATTCAATGCACGCCGAACGGTTATCGCGGGAGCGCTAACACGAACCTGAAGATTCCGGGCAGCACGCTCAATCAGGACACGTCGATTGAGCTTGATAAGGAGGGCGTGCCTCAAAGCTTCTCTGTCAAGGGCAGCGCCGCCGGAGCCGCTTTTGAGCAGTCGACTGTTTTCAGGGAGGGCAAAGCCACGACCACCGCCGGCGGCCAGACGCAGGAGCTGCCTTACAACAACCGCGCCGCAGTCTTCGTCAATGCGGTCACCTACCTTATGCAATTCATGGGCGCGCGTTATGACACGGCGCGCGCGGGCGCACAGAACATACCGCTCTTTTCAGACCTCAACGCGCAGATGGAGCGCGCCGGGCGCGACGAAGTAACGGCTAACAACGCAGCGGCTGCCGCGCAGCCCCTTTACTTCGACCGCTACTCCCTTAACCTGGCGGGGGCCGTGAACTTCGTGCTGTGGACGGATGCGGATGGGCGGCTGGCGATGGTCTACGTACCGGCCCAAAAATTCCTGGCCGTGCGCGAAGAGTACGCCGCTTTCGTTAAGCCGCTTCAGAACGCGCTCGCGGCCAAAGTGAAAGGCACCGTGCCGGATTACAGCGCGCCTTCGGGCGCTCCCTTCACAGCCGAAGAGGTCGGCGTAGACGCCAAAGGCTTCAAGCTGGCGGGCACGTTGCTTCTGCCAAAGACGGGTAAGCGCCCCTTTCCTGCCGTGGTGATGAGCACGGGCTCAGGTCAGCAGGAGCGCGACAGTAACATTCCGGGCCTCGCCGGCTACAGGCCCTTCAGACAGATTGCTGAATACCTTGCCGCGCGCGGGATAGCAGTCCTGCGCGCAGATGATCGCGGCGTAGGCAGCTCCGGCGGACGCGACACGCTGGGCGCGGTCACCACCTTCGACTTTGCGGACGACGTGCGGGCGCAGGTCGCGTACCTGCGCTCACGCCCGGACATAGACCCGTCCCGTATAGTCGTCATAGGCCACAGCGAAGGCGGAGTCATAGCGCCTCTAGTAGCCGCTTCGGACGCTCGTCTAGCGGGCGTAGTGCTGATGGCCGGAACCGCTAAGACGGGCGAAGAGGTGCTCCGCTTTCAACTGAACTACGCGACTGAGAACAATCCCACATTGTCTGAAGAGGCTAAGGCGAAGCGGAGAGCGGAGACAGAAGGCTTCATTCGAGCGATTAAGGAGAACGGGGACGTCTCAAAATACCCCGCCATGCTGCGCGGCCTCAGCAGCGCATGGGGCAGAACCTTTATCACTTACGACCCTTTGACGACTATACGGAAGGTGCGCCAGCCCATGCTCATCTTACAGGGAGCGCTCGACCGGCAGGTGACGGCTGAGCAGGCACGCATGCTTGAAGAGGCCGCACGTAAAAGCGGCAACAAGAACGTGACGGTGCGAGTCTTCCCAAATCTCAACCACCTGTTTTTACCCGCCAGAGACGGAGCGGAAACCGAATATGCGAACCTTGAGACCTACAGCCTGGGCGACGACGTGCTACAAGCCATTGCAGGCTGGCTTCAGGCCAGGCTCAAAGTCAGAAAGTAATCCTTAATTCATTTCCCGGCGCCATAATCCTTGACACCCGTTCGCCCTTTGATGGACGATTGCCAGGCCAGCGAGGAACCTTACGCCTGACACTTCCAGTTCCTCTTGCTTGAGGGAGCCGCTCCACCTCCCGAACTCAAACAATCTCCTGACCCGGAGGTCACGCCATGCGCTCAACTCTACAGAAACGCAGACTCACGAACAGATGTTCCTTCATCCGGCGCGCGCTCCTGTTACTGACAGCCTTCTCTCTCCTTGCATCGACAGCCGCCGCGCAAAGCGAGCAGGAAAAGCGCTCCGCCGCAGAGAAGCTGGTGGCGGAAGCCAAACAAACTGCCAACCAGGGCACAGCAGAAGCTTACAATCAGGCAATCAAAAAGTTTGAGCAGGCCCTGGCCATCTACAAAGAGATAGGTGACCGTAAATTTGAAGCCAGGACTCTGACCAACATAGGCATCATCTACATGTGGGCGAGTGAGCGGCAGAGCGCGCTCGATTATCTTTCGCGTGCCCTGCCCCTGGCACGAGCCGCACAGGACGCGCGCACAGAAGGGCTCGTGCTCTCCATGACCGGCGAAGTCTATTACTCGCTGGGAGACATGCGAAAGGCGATCAGCTATCAGGAGCAGGCTCTGCCGAAGGTGCGCGAGGCGGGCGACCGTAATTTGGAAGCCGCCATCATGAACGACATCGCCAACGCGCAGGACGTGCTGGGCGATAAGCAGAAGGCGCTGGACGCATACCTGCTGGCGCAGGCGATTGCGCGCGAAATGGGCAACCGTGACGGCGAAGCCACCACGCTCAACAACATCGGCATGGTGTATCACAGCATGGGCGACGCGCAGAAGGCTCTGGATTCTTACATGAAGGCCCTGGGCATCAGGCAGGAGATTAAGGACAAAAACGGCGAGGCCGCCGCGCTCAACAACATAGGAAATCTCTACAACATTCTGGGCGATAACCAGAAGGCGCTGGAGTATCTGAAGCAAGCCCTGTCGCTGATGAAAGCGCTTGGCGACAGAAGCGGCCTGGCTACGGTGCTGGGCAACGTGGCCAACATCTTTCAGGATTTGGGCAGGAAGCAGGAGGCCCTTGATTACTACCGGCAAGCCCTCGAGATGAAGCGCGAGATTGGAGACCGCGTGAGCGAGGCCACCACGCTTAATAACA
>DASVVZ010000102.1:0-15049 GCA_036389875.1 Pyrinomonadaceae bacterium | reverse complement strand
CCGTTCCTTCAACGCCGCCGCGTGGCAGGGCGTCAAGCGCGCCGAGAAGGATTTCCCGATTGAGCTGCGCGACGTGGAGCCTGGCAACCCGACCTCTATTGAGCCGGCCATGCGTGCGTTTGCTGAGCGCGGCTACAATCTGGTTATAGGCATCGGCTTCGCGCAGTCACCCATCATGGAGCGCGTCGCCAAAGACTATCCGAACATCAACTTCGCCATCATTGACGGGGTCATAGACCTGCCCAACGTGGCCTCGCTCGTCTTCATGGAGCACCAGGGCTCTTATCTTGTCGGCATGATTGCCGCGCGCAACTCCAAAACGGGCGTGCTGGGTTTCATAGGCGGCATGGACATCCCGCTTATACATCGCTTCGCGGTCGGCTATGAAGAGGGCGCGCGCGCCGTCAATCCGAATATTCAGGTGATACAGAATTACGTGGGCGTGACGGACTCAGCCTGGAACAACCCGGGCAAAGGCAAGGAGCTTGCGCTGGCGCAGATAGGCAAGGGGGCCGATGTTATCTTCACCGCCGCTGGCAATTCCGGCCTCGGCGCTTTCGATGCGGTCGAAGGGTACGGGATGCAGAATGGCCGCGCCCAGCGCTTCGTCATAGGCGTTGACTCCAACCAGAACGGCGTCAAGCCCGGCTTTGTCCTCACCAGCATGGTCAAGCGTGTGGACAACGTCGTCTACGCGCTTGTGCAGGAACTGGTCGGCGGCCAGTTCAAGGGCGGCTTCCACGTCTTCGGCCTGAAGGAAAACGGCGTCGGCTACAGTGTCGATCAGTTCAACCAGGAGTTGCTCTCGCCCGATATCATCAAGCAGGTGGAAGAAGCCAGGCAGAAGATTATAAACGGCGAAATCCAGGTCACGGATGCTATGAAGAAATAGTTTTCAGTTTTCAGTTTCCAGTTTTAAGCCGGGAAGACCTTCTTGCTTTTAACTGAAAACTGGAAACTGAAAACTCAAACTGATTATGCTTGAGCTGAAAAACATAACGAAGCGGTTCGGCGAGGTACTGGCGAACGACCACATCAACATACTTATCGCCGAAGGAACGATTCACGCCATTGTGGGCGAGAACGGCGCGGGCAAGTCAACCGCCATGCGTATCGCCTACGGCTTCTACACGGCAGATAGCGGCGAGATTCTGATTGACGGGCAGGTGCGCCGCATAGATTCGCCGCACGACGCCATAGCGCAGGGCGTGGGCATGGTTCACCAGCACTTCATGCTGGTCGAGAACATGACCGTAGCCGAGAATATAGTGCTCGGGGCGGAGCCGGGCTCGGTCGCGTCTCTGGATCTCGCGGGCGCTTCGCAAAGGATTCGCGCCCTCTCCGAAGAGTTCAAGCTAGCGATTAATCCGAACGCCCCGATTGAATCTCTCTCCGTCGGGCAGCAGCAGCGCGTGGAGCTTCTTAAAGCTCTCTACCGCGAAGCGCGCATTCTAATACTTGATGAGCCTACGGCAGTCCTGACGCCGCAGGAGGTCGAAGAGTTCTTCGCAATCCTGCGCGGCATGCGCGAGCAGGGAAAGACGGTCGTCATCATCACTCACAAGCTGGACGAGGTGCTGGCCATCTCGGACGAGGTGACTGTGATGCGGGACGGGCGGGTGGTGGGCCGCCTCAAGACCAGCGAGACGAACGCTGCGGAGCTTGCGCGCATGATGGTTGGCCGCGACGTGCTGCTGCGCGTGGAGAAGACGGACGCCAAAACAGGCACGAACGTCTTGAGCCTGCGCGACCTGCACGTGACGGCTGCGGACGGCGCTCCGCGCGTGGACGGCATAAGCTTCGACGTGCGCGCCGGAGAGGTCGTAGGCATTGCGGGCGTCGAAGGCAACGGTCAGACGGAGTTGATAGAAGCGCTCGCGGGCCTGACTGAGCCGGGCAACGTGAGCGGGCAGGTGGAGTTCGAGGGGCGCAACATCAGGGACGCGGGCCCCAGGGAGCGCAAACAGATGGGGATTGCCCACATCCCCGAAGACCGTCACAGGCGCGGGCTGCTGCTAGATTTCGACCTCGCGGAAAACTCCATCCTCGGCGTTCATTACCGCAGGCCCATTGTCTCGCACGCGGGCGTGATGCTGGACAACGGCGCTATTGACAGGCGCGCTCGTGAAATCATCAGGGACTTTGACGTGCGCCCGGCTAATCCCGCTCTGCCAGCGCGCTCTCTTTCGGGAGGCAACCAGCAGAAGCTCATCATAGGACGCGAGTTCGACCTTCAACCCAGGCTCCTGCTGGTGGCCCAGCCCACGCGCGGCGTCGACATAGGGGCCATAGAGTTCATTCACCGCAAGCTCATCGCGCTCAGGGACGCGGGCTGCGCGATTCTTCTGGTGTCGGCCGAGCTGGAAGAGGTGACGGCGCTGGCCGACAGGCTTTTAGTCATACACGAAGGCAGGATAGCTGGCGAAGTCGACCCGAAAGTTGCTACGACCGAAGAGATAGGTCTCATGATGACGGGAGGACATAAGTGATTTTGGATTTTAGATTTTGGATTGGAGTGGCGACGCACTTTGAATGCTTTCGATCCGTCTCGCTAATCCAAAATCTAAAATCCAAAATCGTTACAATCTCATGAAACTCTTTAACGAACTGGTCTTTCCGCTCATCGCCGTAGTCGCGGCCTTCATCGTGGGCGGCATCTTTGTTTTCATCATTGGGGACGACCCCATTTTAACCTACCAGCTTTTGCTGGGGAGCGCGCTTTCGTGGCCGGACGGCATCGGCTACACGCTCTTTTACGCGACGCCCCTCATCTTCACGGGGCTGGCCGTGGCCGTAGCCTTTCGCTGCGGGCTGCTGAACATCGGCGCGGAGGGGCAGCTCTACGTCGCGGCCTTTGCCGCCGCGTGGGTCAGCATCAAGCTCGGCGGCACAATCGTTAAGATAGGCGGCTCGGATGTCAATTACTCGTGGGTCAGCCTTCCGGCCGTGCTGCTTGTGCCGATTGCCTGCCTGGCGGCGATTCTAATGGGCGCTCTGTGGGGGGCCATCCCCGGATACCTGAAGGCGCGCTTCGGCTCGCACGAAGTCATCAACACCATCATGATGAACTTCATAGGCATAGCGCTCGTCAGCTACTTCACGCAGTACTACTACAAGGTGCCGGGCGACCCCATTATGCAGTCTGCTGAGGTGGGCGCGGCGGCGCACATCCCACGGCTCGGAAGCTTCATCCCCGGAATCCCCACGCGCCTTCCGCTCAACGTAGCGTTCCTGCTGGCTATTCTTGCCTGCGCGCTCGTCTACGTTTTTCTGTGGAAGACCAAGTGGGGCTACGAGATTCGGGCGACGGGCGCTAACCCTTCGGCCGCGGAATACGGCGGCATAGCCGTGCGCAAGCAGATAGTGCTGGCGATGGCCGTCTCGGGCGCGCTCGCAGGAATGGTCGGCATAAACGAAGTGCTGGGCTATCGTTATCGCTACTACGATGGATTCTCTGCGAGCTACGGTTTCACGGGGATAGCGGTGGCGCTCCTGGGCCGCAATCATCCCGTGGGGGTCTTTCTGGCGGCGCTGCTGTTCGGCATGTTGATTCGCGGCGGTATCTTCGTTGACGCTTTTACAGACCACGTCTCGAAAGATCTGGTGGAAATCTTACAGGCGGTCGTCATTCTGTTCGTAGCTTGCGAAGCATTCTTTCGCGGCACATTTAACAGGTTCAGCCTGCTGAGAAGGTCTAAAGTTTAAAAGCAATCAGTCATCGGCAATCGGCTATCAGCTAAAAACGGGCTGCTGATAGCCGATCGCCGAGAGCTAAATCATTATGAGATCAATCTTCAGCTACGCGCTTATCTTTTCGATGCTGCGGCTCGCGACGCCTCTTATCTGGGCAAGCCTTGGCGGGCTGTTTTCCGAGCGTTCGGGCGTCATCAACATCGCGCTCGAAGGCATCATGCTGGCGGGAGCTTTTACGGCGGCCTCCGTCACCTATTACGTAGGGAACCCCTGGCTCGGGCTTCTGGCTGGCATAGCGGCTGGCGTCTTTATCGCAGGGGTTCACGCTGTTGCCTGCATACGCTTCAATGCTAATCAGGTCGTGAGCGGGATGGCGATTAATATCCTGATGGTGGGAATCCCGGCCCTTCTCGGCGGAGCGTTCTTCGCCTCGACGGGCTCTACGCCGCAGATTGCCAAAGAGCAGCTGATTCCCTGGTCGCCGGTTTTCCTCGCCTTCCTGATGGTGCCTGTTACCTGGTACGTGCTTTATCGCACGCCCTTCGGCTTGCGGCTTCGCGCCGTGGGCGAAAAGCCGGAAGCGGCGGACGCGGCTGGCGTCTCTGTGAAATGGATGCGCTACTCGGCCGTGCTCATCAGTGGCGCTCTGGCCGGAGTCGGCGGAGCTTATCTCTCCATAGGCCAGTCTTCGCTCTTTACACGCAACATGACTTCGGGCCGGGGCTTCATAGCGCTGGCCGCGCTCATCTTCGGTAAATGGCGGCCCGTTCAGACAATGCTCGCCTGTCTGTTGTTCGGCTTCACCGAAGCCATCTCGATTCAGTTGCAGGGCGTGCGCCTTCCTTCGGGCGAAGACATCCCGAACCAGTTCATACAGATTATCCCCTACGTCTTAACGATAGTCGTGCTCGCGGGCTTCATAGGCCAGTCGCGCGCCCCCCGCGCTCTAGGTTTGCCATATCAGAAAGAAAGATGAAAAATAGCAGAAATGGGAATTGAGGACTCGGAAGACAGAATGAAAGCGCCTGTCCTTCATGCTGAGTCCTGAATTCTGAATTCTTGGCAACTTGTATGACTCCGGAAGAACAAAGTCTTTCACCGTTGTATGAGCGCGTGGAGCATGCCGCGCGCACCGTTCGCGCGCGCTTTGACGAGGACGTGCGCACGGGCGTCGTGCTCGGAAGCGGTCTCGGCGCTTTCGCGGACGACCTTGAGGATTCGGTCGTCATCCCTTACGAGGAGATTCCAGGCTTTGCGCGTCCGACGGTAGAGGGTCACGCGGGCCGGCTTGTAATGGGGCGCGTTAGCGGCTCTGCGATCGCAGTCCTTCAGGGGCGCTTCCATTTCTATGAAGGCTACTCGCGCGACGAAGTGACATTTCCCATGCGCGTCTTCGGACTGATGGGCATCAAATCGGTCGTGCTGACGAACGCCGCGGGCGGCATCAACATAGGATTCGACCAGGGCTCTTTGATGATTATCAGCGATCATCTGAACCTGATGTGTACGAATGCGTTGCTCGGGCCAAACGACGAGCGATTCGGCGCGCGCTTTCCTGACATGTCCGAAGTCTACAGCCGCGAGTTTCAGGAGATAGCGGTCGAAGAGGCCCGCTCGCTCGGGCTCGAGCTGCGTCGAGGCGTTTACGCCGCGATGTCCGGCCCGAGCTACGAGACGCCCGCGGAGGTTCGTATGCTCAGAACCCTCGGGGCCGACGCCGTCGGGATGAGCACCGTGCCGGAAGCGGTCGTCGCGCGACAGATGGGGATGCGCGTGCTCGGCATCTCCTGCATCACCAACATGGCGGCAGGGGTCGTAGACCAGCCCATCAACCACGAAGAGGTCATGGAAACGGGCGCGCAGGTGCGCGACACAATCAGAAATCTTTTACGCGGAATAATCCCCAGACTCTCAACAGTCTAGAGAGTCTGTAGAGACAAGAGAGTCAGAACGACTTTCTTTCCTCTACAGGCTCTCCGGGCTCTCTAGATTTATGATTATTGGTATCTGTGGCGGAACAGGCTCCGGCAAGACGACTGTGGCGAATCGCATCCTGGCGACCGTGCGAGCCGAAGAGGTCATCTTTCTTCAGCAGGACTCTTACTACCGCAATCTCAACGACATGCCGCTCGATTACCGCCAGGAGGTCAACTTCGACCACCCGGACGCGCTGGACAACGACCTGCTCGTCAAGCACATCCGTAGACTGAAGGCGGGCGCTGGCGTTGAGCTGCCCCTCTATGATTTCAAGACGCACTCACGGCTTGCGGAGACAGAGCACGTTGAGCCCAAGCCAATCATCATAGTCGAAGGCATTCTGATATTCGCAGACCCTCGCATACTGGAGGAGATGGACATTAAAATTTTCGTGGACACACCCGACGACATACGCTTCATACGGCGACTTCGCCGCGACATAGCTGAGCGCGGCCGCACAGTTGAATCCGTCATAGAGCAGTACCTTGCTACCGTCCGGCCCATGCACATGCAGTTCGTGGAGCCTTCAAAACGCTACGCCGACGTGATTATCCCCGAAGGCGGGCACAAGCTGGTCGGCATAGACCTTATCAGCGTCAAGATACGCGACCGCCTGGCGCGGGATTTAACTGCGACGGGAGGCGTGGCATGAGCAAAGAGGGAAGACACACAAGAGAAGAAGTTATAGCGGCTGCCTGGGACGCACGAGAGCGTGCCGTCGCTCCCTTCTCGAAATTTCGCGTAGGTGCGTCGGTCGAGACCGACGACGGGCGTATATTCACCGGCTGCAACATAGAGAGCGCGAGCTACGGCCTAACCGTCTGCGCCGAGCGCGTGGCCATCTGGAAAGCCATCTCCGAAGGCGCAAGATGCTTCGGCCTGCTTGTCGTAGCCGTTGATACGGAGAACCTGACTCCCCCCTGCGGCACCTGCCGACAGATAATATGGGAGCACTGCCGCGATACGACCATCCTGCTCGTCAACCTGCAAGGGCAGACGGAAGAGCTTCAAATCAGAGACCTGCTGCCGCGCGCCTTCGACGCCAGGTACCTGAAGGAAATAAGCCGGGACGAAGTCGGAAGCAAGAAATAGGGAATGGCGGAGAGGGCCTGGGCGGGGTAGGGATTAGTAAAGAAAGAGAATTGGATCTTCTTTTCTCTAACCCCCAACCCTAAATATAAAGACAATGACAAAGTTTCTACGGATTCTCATCTCGCTTCTTCTGGTAACTCTTATTTCGGCCTCACCACTGTTTTCGTTTGAGCAGAGGAGGACACGCGTGGACGTAATCGTGCGTGGCGGAAAAGTTGTGACTATGGACGCGAAGCGTCGCGTCATAGAGGACGGCGCCATCGCCATACAGTCGGGCAGGATTGTAGCAATCGGCAGCCGCGCCGATGTGGATGCTAAATACAGTGCCGCAGATACGATTGACGCCACGGGCAAGGTTATTGTCCCGGGCCTGATCAACACGCACACGCACGTCCCCATGACGCTCTTTCGCGGCCTGGCCGACGACATGGACTTACAGGAGTGGCTGACCAAATACATCTTCCCGGCCGAGGCCAAGAACGTCACGGAAGATTTCGTACGCACGGGCACGCAGCTCGGGCTGGCCGAGATGATTCGCGGAGGAACCACTACCTACTGCGACATGTACTACTTCGAGGACGCGATTGCGGACGAGACGGCCAAGGCGGGCGTGCGCGGAGTCCTCGGCGAAACCGTTATAGACTTTCCCGTCGCGGACAACAAGACGAACGCGGAAGCTATGGCTTACGTCGAGCGCTTCGTGAAGAAGTGGCAGGGCCACTCACTTATCACGCCTGCTGTTGCGCCGCACGCGGCCTATACCGTCTCGACGGAAAATCTCAAGGCCGTGCGCGCCTTCTCTGACCGCACGGGCGCTCCCATAGTCATACATGTCTCGGAGACGCGCAAAGAGGTCGAAGATATAGAGAAGAAGTACGGCGCGCGTCCGGTCTCTTACTTGAACAGCATAGGCTTTCTGAGCAATCGAGTCATTGCTGCGCACGCCGTCTGGGTCAACGCGGAAGAGATTGCCGTGCTCAAGCGCATGGGCGTGGGCGTAGCTCATAACCCGCAGTCGAACATGAAGCTCGCTTCAGGCGTCGCGCCCGTCCCGCAGATGCTCTCCGAAGACGTTGCCATCGGATTAGGCACAGACGGAGCCGCGTCCAATAACGACCTGAACATGTGGGAAGAGATGGACACTGCCGCCAAGCTACATAAGGTGACGACAGGCGACCCGAAAGTAGTCTCGGCACTTCAGGCTTTCGAGATGGCTACCATTCGAGGCGCACGCGCGCTTCATCTGGACAGCCAGATTGGTTCCCTCGAAACGGGCAAGCGCGCAGACCTTTGCATTGTTGACCTGGACGACCTGAGCCAGACGCCGCTTTATAACATCTATTCTCATCTGGTTTACGCCACGAAGGCGGATGACGTGCGTACGGTTATCATAGAGGGGCGCGTGGTGATGCGAGACCGCCGCTTGCTAACTCTGGACGAAAACGGTATAAAGATGCGCGCGCTCGCCTTCCGTGAGCGCATTAGTCGTAGTCTCGCACAATAAAAGAGCCAAAAATCGAACGCTTTGAGGGTTGTCCCTACCAACTTGCGCATTACGCGCGCGTGAGGCCATAATAGTAGGCCGTCAATTGGATGTACCCTACACAAGCGAGCCTCAAAGCTCGCTTTTAGCTTTATGGAGTTTTACGTAGTGAAGGAAAGTACCCCTCTACAACTGTTTAATCGTTCCAGTCTCTTCATCGCACTATCTACTTTAATCGCTCTCACCGCGATTACAACCATTGCTCAAACGCCGTCAGATGCAGAAGCCGTACAGCGCCGACTGATGCGCGCACGCGCCCTTGCGGCCTCGCATAATCTGACCGCCGCCGCCGCCGAGCTTGATAACATACGAAATACCGCTACGGACGATTCCATCAGGGATGTTGCGCGCATCATGCTGATGGGCGTCTATCTTGAGGCGGCCGACTACGCGCGTGCTCAAGCGCTTCTGGAAGAGACATACAAAGGAGTCTCCGGCGGAAATGAAAGTACTATTCGCGCATATTTCACGCTGGCGGGCCAAAGCGTCAAGGGAGCGCGCGAGCACCTAGATCGCTACAAGGCGTTTGGCCTCAACGTAGCAGATAAAGAGCTGCCGCCCGAAGCCGCTGGCGACCTTGACCGCCTGCGCACCCTGCTTGAGCGCGTGGCCGAGCAGGCCCGGCAGATAAGCATCGCAGACGGCAGGAATACAGAGGCCATAGCGCTGCTTGAAGACGCCGCCAACGTGCGCGCCACGCTCGCGCGAAACCGCGAAGAGCGCGTGCAGTGGCAGACCGCAACGACCGACGCGCGACAGAAGCTGGCCGCCTCGGAGACGCGCGTGGCTAGCCTTGGCCCCGTCCCCGTTCGCCCCGCAGGCACTGCGACACAGCCCGCTTCGGCAAGCGCTACGCCAATGACGGGCAACAATGCTTCCTCCAGTTCCTCAAACGACTCCGCCGGCGGGCAGTCACGTACTGCTGCTCCGCTAACCAGAAAGACTGTCTCCATTCCTGAACAGCAGCCGCCAAAGCCTGCCAAGCAGGAGAAGCCGAAACAGTCTCAGCAAACAGCACAGCCGACCCTTTCCGAGCCCGTCACCGCGCCCAGAGACGGGCAGCCCATTGCACTGGGTTCCTTGATTGACAAGGCTACACAGAAGGTTTCGCCCAGTTATCCTGCGACCGCCAAGAACGCGCGCGTACAGGGCATCGTCAAAGTCTTTGTAATCGTTGACGAAAACGGCACGGTTTTGAGGATAGAGCGCTCCGACGGACCCTCGCTTTTGCGCGCCGCCGCCGAAACCGCCGCCCGGCAATGGAGGTTCCAGCCTCCTGTTGTGGACGGCAAACCCGTTCGAATGAGCGGCTATATCAGCTTTAACTTCACTCTTTAACGATTTTAGGGGAAGACGGCCCACAATCATCATCTTTCGCCTCAAGGGCGAATATATAAATTTAAGCGGCGTCCGGAGCCTTTCATGGTTTCCTGACGCCGCTTGGTTTTTGAGCCGCTTGCAGGCCCCCTGAAAGTCCCCGTCAATTTCCACTGCTCCAGCTTTATCTTCTTAAATCTTAAGTACTTAACCATTGTTGACAAAAAAGTCAGGTATGGTAGAATGGCTTCGCATCGTTTCGGGTAGCGGCATAGTCTTGGGAGTAATGCTATGAAAATCTCTGCACAGGAAGAGTACGGCTTGCGCTGTTTGCTGCAACTGGCCCGGCTTGAAGAGGGCGAGTCGCTGACGCTAGGCCAGATGGCAGAGCGGGAAGGCATCTCTGTAGCGAACGCCGGAAAGCTGCTCTGGTTGTTGAGCAAAGCAGGGCTGGTGCAGTCCGTGAGGGGGAATCGCGGCGGCTATATGCTGGCGCGTCCGGCACGGGAAGTCCGGCTCAGCGATGTCATCAAGGTGCTGGACGACGACACTGTCTCCGAGCACTGCAAGAGCTACACGGGCGTCCTGGATGTCTGCGTGCACACGGGCGATTGCGGCATACGCCCCGTCATAGTCGGCCTGCACGAGATTGTGCAGAACGCGCTCTCGGGCATCACGCTGGCTCAACTCGTAGGCACGGAGGCCAACGTGGACGCGACGATTCACCAGATTCAAGGCTTGCAGAAGCGCTACGAGCCTACGGGCGCGGGCGCTTAGAGGCGCGCGCTGCGTAGACCGGATTTTTTGATAACGATTTGCTCAGTGAAAAGAGAGAGTAGAGAGCTTAAGAGATGAGCAGTATTGAGATACTAGCCAACAGAGAATACAAGTACGGCTTTGTCACGGACATTGAATCCGACACCATCCCCAGAGGGCTGAGTGAGGAGACGGTGCGTCTAATCTCTGCCAAGAAGAATGAGCCGGAGTGGATGCTGGAGTTTCGCCTCAAAGCCTATCGCCAGTGGCTGACCATGAAGGAGCCCAATCACTGGCCCAACCTGAAGTACCCGAAAGTTGACTATCAGGACATCATCTATTACAGCGCGCCGAAGCAGAAGGCTACCAAGGCCAGCCTGGACGAAGTTGACCCAGAGCTTCTGCGTACCTTCGAGAAGCTCGGCATCCCGCTTAACGAGCAGAAGCAGCTCGCCAACGTGGCCGTCGATGCGGTCTTCGACTCAGTATCCGTGGCCACCACCTACAAGGAGAAGCTGAAGAAGCACGGCGTCATCTTCTGCTCCTTCACGGATGCGATTAAGGACTACCCGGAGCTTATCAAAAAATATCTGGGCTCGGTCGTGCCTGTGGGCGACAACTACTTTGCTGCCTTGAACAGCGCTGTCTTCTCGGACGGCTCCTTCGTCTTTGTGCCGAAGGGAGTGCGCTGCCCGATGGAGCTTTCGACCTACTTCCGCATCAACAATCAGGAGTCGGGCCAGTTCGAGCGGACGCTGCTAGTGGCCGAAGAAGGCGCGTACGTCTCTTATCTGGAAGGCTGCACGGCGCCTCAGTTCGATAAGAATCAGCTTCACGCGGCCGTAGTCGAATTGATTGCTCTGGACGATGCGGAGATTAAGTACTCGACAGTGCAGAACTGGTACGCGGGCGACGAAGAGGGCAAGGGCGGCATTTACAACTTCGTCACCAAGCGCGGAAAGTGCGCTGGACGTAATTCAAAGATTTCGTGGACGCAGGTGGAGACGGGTTCTGCAATCACCTGGAAATACCCTTCGTGCATACTGCTGGGCGATAACTCAATCGGGGAGTTCTATTCAGTGGCGCTAACGAACCACGCGCAGCAGGCCGACACGGGCACGAAGATGATTCACATAGGAAAGAACACTCGCTCGACCATCATCTCTAAGGGAATCTCCGCGGGCAGGTCAAACAACAGCTACAGGGGGTTGGTGAAGGTGATGCCTAAAGCGGATGGCGCTCGCAACTACACGCAGTGCGACTCAATGCTTATAGGCCAGAAGTGCGGCGCGAACACCTTTCCCTATATCGAAGTGATGAATAACAGTTCGCGCGTGGAGCACGAGGCTTCGACTTCCAAGATAAGCGAAGAGCAGTTGTTCTACCTGCAACAGCGCGGGCTCTCGCAGGAGGACGCTGTGAGCCTCATCATCAACGGCTTCTGCAAGGATGTCTTCCTGCAACTGCCCATGGAGTTCGCGGTCGAAGCGACACGGCTTCTCGGTCTTAAGCTTGAAGGAAGCGTCGGTTAAAAAGGAGTTCATAGACAAAGTGGCTTTATTGGAGATTAGAGATTTACGTGCGTCCATTGACGGCAACGAGATTCTGAAGGGCATCACGTTGACCATCAATCGGGGCGAGGTGCACGCCATCATGGGGCCGAACGGCTCTGGAAAATCCACGCTGGCTAAAGTTCTAGCGGGCCACCCGTCTTATGAGGTGACGGGCGGCGAAGTGATTTACGAAGGCAAGAACCTGCTGGAGCTTTCGCCCGACGAGCGCGCACGCGGAGGCGTCTTTCTGGCTTTTCAGTATCCCGTGGAAGTCCCCGGCGTGTCGAACGCGCAGTTCCTACGCTTAGCTTATAACGAGCGGCAGAAGCATCGCGGCGAGGAGGAGCTGGATCCGCTTGAGTTCAAGGATTATTTGAAGGAGCGGGCAAAGGTCGTCGAGATGGACGCCAGCTTCATGTCGCGCTCTGTCAACGAAGGCTTTTCCGGCGGCGAGAAAAAGCGCAACGAGATTCTTCAGATGGCCGTGCTTGAACCGACGCTGGCCGTGCTGGACGAGACGGATTCGGGCCTGGACATCGACGCGCTGCGCATCGTGGCGGGCGGCGTCAATCAACTGAGGACGACCGCTAACGCAATCATTCTGGTGACGCATTACCAGCGACTTTTGAACTACATCGTGCCGGATTACGTCCACGTGCTGGCGGGTGGCCGCATAGTGCGCGAGGGCGGGAAAGAACTGGCGCTTGAGCTGGAAGAGAAGGGTTACGACTGGATCAGGAACGCGCCCAAGGCCGGCGCTCAAACGCAGCCGACGCGGCAGGCAGGTTAATAGATGGTAGCAGAGGCAACAAGAGAGAAGAGCATTTACGCCCGGATGTTCGCTGCGCTTAAGGAAAGGCTCGGCGCGCGCGAGGCTTCCTGGACGAAGCGGCTGCGCGAAGATGCTATGGAGCGCTTCGAGCAGCTTGGGTTTCCTTCCACCTTCGACGAAGAGTGGAAATACACCAACCTCGCGCCGCTTTCCAAGCGGCAGTTCGAGCCCGGCTTTGAATCGAAGAATATTGAGCTTGAAAGCGGCGCTCTTGAAATGGCCGCTTACCCTGAGGCGAAGGGGAGCCGTCTGGTCTTCGTCAACGGCCTCTTCAAACGGGAGCTGTCTTCGCTAGACGCTCTCCCACGGGGCGTCGTGGCGGAGAATCTATCGGACGCCTTGCAGGGCGAGCGCTCGGAGGTGGTGCGCGAGCGGCTTGCGCGTTATGCAGAATACAACGAAAACGCTCTCGTAGCGCTTAACACCGCGTTCGCGTCCGACGGTGCGTTCCTGCTGATACCAAAGGCAGTGCGCCTGGAGACGCCTGTGCATCTTCTTTTCCTGTCCGTACCGCAATCCTCGCCCGTTGTCTCTTTCCCGCGCGTGCTCGTCGTCGCGGAAGCGCAGTCGGAAGCAACCCTTATTGAGTCGTACGCGAGCCTCGAAGAGGGCGAGTATTGGACGAACGCCGTGGTAGAAGTCTTGCTGGGTGACGGCGCGCGTCTTGAACATTACAAGATTCAGCGAGAGAGCCTGCGTGCATTTCACACGGCAACTACGCAGGTGGAGCTTGGGGCTGCCAGCAGCTTTGACACGACTACCATCACGCTCGGCGCAGAGCTGTCGCGCCATGACATCAACGTGGGGATGCGCGCGCGTGGAGCGGAATGCCGGGTCGACGGGCTCTACATGGTCAGCACTGGCCAGCACACGGACACTCATTCGCTGATAGAGCACGCCGAGCCACATTGCACCAGCCGGCAACTTTATAAGGGAATCATGGACGGGAAATCGCGGGCGGTCTTTAACGGCAAAGTCTTCGTGCGCGAAGGGGCGCTTCAGACGGATGCGCAGCAGACGAACCGAAACCTGCTCCTCTCAAATGAAGCGCGGGTGGACACCAAGCCGCAGTTGGAGATTTTCGCGGACGATGTGAAATGCGCGCACGGCGCTACGGTCGGGCAACTGGAAGAGGAAGAGCTCTTCTACCTTATAAGTCGCGGCCTCAGGCCGGAACTGGCGCGTAATCTCCTGACCTACGGCTTTGCCGAAGAAGTGATTGCTAAAATACGAATCGAATCCATTAAAGCGCAGCTCGACGAAGTTGTACTCAACCGGCTGCAAGCGAAATTATGAAGGCGGGTCGACGGGCGATAAGCCCCGACAGCTTTTATCCGGTCACTGAATTTTTATGAGCGCAATAGAGAAGATTTTAGTTGAGACGCCCGAGCTTGAAGACGAGCCCTGGGATGTGGAGCGTATACGCGCGGACTTTCCGGTTCTGAGGCAGACCGTTAATGGTAAGCCGCTTGTTTACCTGGACAATGCCGCGTCGTCGCAGGTGCCGCAGGTCGTGGTTGACCGCGGCTCTAAATACCTGCGCGAAGAGCACTCGAACATCCATCGCGGAGTACATTACCTGAGCCAGCGAGCCACGACCGCCTATGAAGGCGCGCGTGAGAAGGTGCGCCGGTTTATCAACGCGCGCGACGCACGCGAGTGCATCTTCGTGCGCGGCGCGACCGAAGGCATAAATCTGGTGATGCACGGCTATGGCCGCAAGTTCGTGCGTGAGGGCGATGAGATAATCATCTCAGCAATGGAGCATCACGCGAACATTGTCCCTTGGCAGATGCTCTGTGAAGAGAAGGGCGCGCGTCTTCGCGTCATCCCCATGAACCAGTCGGGCGAGCTTCTGATGGACGAGTATGACGCGCTCCTGAACGAGAGGACGAAACTCGTAGCCGTCAATCACGTCTCGAACGCGCTCGGAACCATCAACCCTGTGAAAGAGATTATCGCGCGCGCGCACAAGATGGGCGTGCCGGTTCTGATTGACGGGGCGCAGAGCGCACCTCACCTGACGGTGGACGTGCAGGACTTGGACTGCGACTTTTACGCGCTGTCGGGACACAAGATGTTTGCGCCCACTGGGAGCGGCCTCGTTTACGGCAAGGCCGAGTGGCTGGAAAAGATGAACCCCTTCCAGGGCGGCGGAGACATGATTCGCACGGTGACGTTCGAGAAGACCACTTATGCCGGGCTGCCTAACAAGTTCGAAGCGGGCACGCCCGCCATAGCTTCGCAGATAGGCCTGGGCGCTGCCATAGACTACCTGAACAGCAT
>DASVVZ010000101.1:0-23651 GCA_036389875.1 Pyrinomonadaceae bacterium | reverse complement strand
GTCTCGCAGCAGTTCCCTGACTCGGCAGGCGCGCGAGACGCTCTGGCGCAGATGGCCGCCGCCTACGCGCGCACGAAAAGATACGACGAAGCCATAAGCCACTACCGGCGCATCATAGAGCGCTACACGGAGCAGTCGGCGCAGGAGCGCGCCTACCTGAATATAATAGACGTGCTGCGTGACGCCGGCCGCGACCGAGAGGCGCTTGAGTGGGTGCAGAATGCCCGTACTCGCTTTCGCGGCCAGGCTTCGGCGCTCGCCCTCTTTTCACAGGCGCGTATTCATCTGACTCAGGGCGCGTGGGCCGAAGCCCTCGCAGATTTCGAGGCGCTGCTCGGTGAAAGCGATTTGGGCGGAGGTCGCGCGGCCGGCGGAAGCAACAGGACGGAAATCTCTTTCGCACGCGCCTTCGTTCTTGAGCAGATGGGCCGCACAGACGAGGCCGTGGCCGCGTATCTTTCAATCCCGGACGGGCGCAACGAGTATTACGGCTGGCGCTCGACGCTCAGGCTGCGAGAGATGGGCAAGTCGGAGCGCACGCGCGAAGCTCTGGCCTCTCGCCTACAGGCTTTGCGCGCGGAGGCCGGGCAAGCAATCGCAGGCGGGAATGCAGAGCGTGCGCGCGTCGCCGCTCAGACCGCGCTCAGGCTCACGTCTGATGAAAGCATAACACGCGAGATGCTTGAGATTGCCCGGCGTGCTTACACACAGCTGCCCGCTTACAATCGCCTTCCCCAATTCAAGCTGCTTCCGTTCGGGCGTCAGGAGATCAGACAAACGGGCCAGCCCGCTTCATCAAAGCCGACGCGCAGGGCGCTCGCTGACGAACTGCTGTTTCTGGGGCTCTATGACGAGGGAGCGCCGGAGCTGGCTGTCGCGGAAAATGCTGTGGAAGCCGGGCGTGCGGCGGACAGCACCTTTACGCTTGCGGTGCTTTACAAGCGCGGCGATGAGGCCGGTCACGCGGTTCGCTTTGCTGAGCCTCTCTGGAAGAGCATGCCCGCGGACTTTCTGCTAGAGCTTGCGCCGCGTGAAATGGTAGAGCTTTATTATCCTGCGCCTTACCGCGCGGCGCTGCTGGAATATGCGCCGCAGCGTGGCGTCGACCCGCGTTTTGTGCTCTCCATCATGCGGCAGGAATCGCGCTTTCGAGCGGACGCTAAATCGGTCGCAGCCGCGCGCGGCCTCATGCAGTTCATTCCTTCCACGGCAGACCGCATGGCGGCGGAGCTTGGCAGAAAGGATTTCAATCAGGACGAGCTGTACTCTCCGCGCACTGCGGTTCTCTTCGGCTCGCAGTACCTTGGAAATCTTTTCAAGCAGTTTCCCGATATGCCCCAGGCAGCGGCCGCATCCTACAACGGCGGTGAAGACAACGTGGCCCGCTGGACAGCGCGAGCGCGCACCAACGACCCCGACCGCTACGTGATGGAGGTGGCATTCGCACAGTCGAAGGACTACGTCTACAAGGTGCTGGCAAACTTTCGCGTCTATCAACAGCTCTATACGGAACAGCTCAAGCCGCGCTAGATAATCACAGTGATGACGAAGCTACAATTTCTCGTGACTCAGAAAAATGGTTCGACGGCGAGCGTTCTATTGCTTTCGACGCTTCTGCTTTTTTCTCTGGCCTCTCTTTCCTGTCGCGCGACAGGTGGCGACGCCGCCTCTCCGAACGCAAAGCGATATGATTTGAAGGGGAAGGTCGTCTCTGTCAATAAGGCAGAGAATCGTGTCTCGGTGGCGCACGAGGAGATAACGGGCTACATGGATGCCATGACTATGCCCTTCGCCGTCAGGAAGAACGATTACTGGGCGCTCGACGTGCTCAGGCCAGGCGACAAGCTGACGGCTGTGCTGGTAGTAGACGGCGGTCTCACCTGGATTGAAAACATAGTGATTACGCAGGAGAGCACGGACACCGCCGGCTCTTCGGAAAAATCCGAGTCGCAGCCCGAAGCGCAGCCGGGCGACCAGGTGCCGAACTTCTCACTTATAAATCAGGACGCCAAACAAATCCGGCTTGAGCAGTATCGCGGCCGCGTTCTGCTTCTGACCTTCATCTACACGCGTTGCCCCCTGCCGGACTATTGCCCTTTGATGAGCGAAAACTTCGCGGCCCTTGAAAAGGAGTTGAAGAAGACGCCGGCGCTCTACAGCCGCACGCACCTGCTGAGCATTAGCTTCGATACTGAATACGATACGCCGAAAGTTCTGAAGAGCTACGGAGGGGCGTACACGGAGAGCTATTCGGACGAAAAGTTCAAGCACTGGGAGTTCGCCACGGGCACTCCTGAAGAGATACGCGACATAGCGGGCTTCTTCGGGCTGCGCTACTACAAAGAGACGAACCAGATTGTCCACGGGTTGCGCACGGCAATCATCACGCCCGACGGAAAGGTCTTCAAGGTCTATTCAGGAAACGAGTGGAAGCCGGAAGAAGCCATGCGCGACATCGAGGCAATCCTGAAGAGGTATCCGTCATAAGATTTACTTTTACCTTTTTCCTTATTTGTGCCACAATCCGCTTCGATTCAGACCCGTCTGATTGTCACGGAAGAGGTTGAATTTCCCCTTTGCTCGTAGCGCCCTCCTATACTCTTCCTCTCGCACGCGCTCTTTCTGCGGCGCTCTTAACGCTTGCCCTTTTATCGAGCATACTCCCGGTTGCGGTGCTTTCATCTGCACACTCCTGCTCCATGCCCTGCTGTGCCGGAGTCGAAGGCGGGTGTGCCACGGGAGCCTGCCAGGGCGCGCTCTTCAGGAGTCCGAAAAAAGAGAGAGCTGAGGAAAAGCTCTGCGGCTCTGAAGCGGCCTTCAAATCGCATGGCTCTAAAAGGAGGGGGCAGAAGCCCGCGCACGCAGATGCGCCCAATGACGCAGGCCATTGCGACTCCGATGAGGGCAAGCCTGTAAAGAGCGGTGCGAAAGCCACGGCCGCTCGCGCTCAGGAAGCATCCGGCGAAGGACGCGACGGGGCCATTTCTGCTCGTGCCGTATCAGCGCCATGCTCTAAGGATTGTTGCGCCGTAGCAAGCCCTTCGGCTCAGTCAAGGCGAGGTCGTGATTCGGCGCTTCCTTCTCTTCCGGGGAAATCACCGCCGCCTGATTTCGTCTCTCTGTCACTTTACCTTCTGAATCTTCAGCCGGATTCGAGCGCGCATCTCAGGCGGCTCAAGGCCCGCGCGCCGCCACGCATATCTTCATCCAACCCGACTTAATCGAGAGAGATAATTTTCGCCTTGCCGTAAGCTTATCTCGCGCTTCCCTTTTGCGTGCAGATTCCTTGCGCGTCTTCCGGCTATTTGCGTAGCCGTCCTGCGAGCTGCGAAAGACTGTCTCTCGTTAACGCCAATCTATATTTGCCTGAAGCTCAATGTCGAGGTATGCAGTATGGGACGGGTGAAATTTCGGGGGCCTCTTTTCAGGCACCTTTGTCTGCTCATCTTTTGCTCTCTGCTTTTCACGAGCGAGGGGTCTGGTGAAGCTCGCGCTCAGCAGAACGTCACGTCCGCAACCCTTTCCGGACGAGTGACGGACATGAACGAAGCCGCCATTGGCGGCGCCAGTGTGACGGTGACCAACACGGGTAAGAACCTGTTGTGGACGGCTTCGACCGGCCCGGACGGTCGCTTTCGCTTCTCATTTCTTCCGGCCGGAGAATACAGGCTCAGAGTCGAGCAGCCGGGCTTTGCCAATCTGGTTGAGAGCTTTTCCCTTAACTTGGGACAGACGCTGGACGTGCCTGTTCATCTGACGCTCGCAGCAGTGACCGGGAGCGTCAACATCACCTCCGACGTTCCGCTCGTAGAGACCTCGCGCACGCAGGTTTCAGAAACCATTCAGCCGGGAGAGATAGACTCTCTTCCCCTGAATGGCCGCAACTATCTTGACCTTGCGCTTCTGGCTCCCGCGGTCTCGCGCACGAACACCGGCAGCAACCAGCGCTTCGCAGAGACATCGGCCGTTCCCGGCACCGGCATCTCTATAGCGGGCCAGCGCAATTTAAACAACAGCTTCATCATAGACGGGTTGTCCGCGAACGACGACGCTGCCGGCCTTGCCGGAACCTTCTACAGCCAGGAGGTTATACGCGAGTTTCAGATAGTCACCTCCGGCGGGATTGCCGAGTTCGGACGTGCTTCGGGCGGCGTCGTCAACATCATCACTCAGTCCGGCGACAACAACTATCGCGGCAGGCTCTACGGCTTCTTTCGCAATCAGCGTATGGACGCGCGCCATCCTTTAGCGACGAGCAAAGACCCGCTCACGCAGGGCCAGTATGGCGGAAGCCTCTCCGGCCCCCTGCGTAAGGACAACACCTTCTTCTTCACCAACTTTGAGCAGACGCGCCGCAACGATGCGGGCATTACGACTATCGCGCCCGCAAGCCGGTCCGTCATCAACGAGCAATTGAGCCTCTTGGGTTATACGGGCCCGCGCATCACGACGGGCGTCGTGCCCGGCGGTTATGACGTGACGAATCTCTTTGCTCGAATCGATCACAGGCTCAGCGCTGCCAGTCTTCTCACCGCGCGCTACAGCCTGTACGACATCACGAGCGTCAACTCTCGCACCGTCGGCGGTCTCAATGACTTGAGCCGTGGAACAAGCCTTGAGACTCTGGATCAGACGGCTGCGGCGAGCCTTGTCACTACTCTTTCACCCGACATGGTGAACGAGGCGCGCTTTCAAATTACACGCAGCCGCCTGCGCGCGCCCGTCAATGACCCAGTCGGCCCGGCCGTCAACATTCAGGGCGTGGCCAGCTTCGGCACCGCCACCTTCTCGCCGCTCGCGCGAGACACGGACATGATCGAGGCGGTTGACAGCATCGCTTCTCAGCGGGGGTCGCATTCTCTCAAGGGCGGCTTGAATCTGCTCTACAATCGCGTAGACATTCTCTTTCCGGGCGCGATTCAGGGCGTCTACACCTTCTCTTCGCTGACGAATTTTCTGGTGGGCCGTTACGTGACTTTTCAGCAGGCTTTCGGCACGCCCGGCCAGTTTCAATCGAATCCGAACCTGGGGCTGTTCATCCAGGACGAATGGCGGCCGCGTGAGGGCCTGACCATCAACGCGGGGCTGCGCTACGACCTGCAATGGCTTCCCGGCCCGGTTGAGACGGACACGAACAACCTGGCGCCGCGAGTAGGTCTGGCGTTTGCGCCCGGCAATCGTAAGACCGTTCTGCGCGCCAGCTTCGGCATCTATTTTGACCGAATCCCGCTTCGAGCAACTTCGAACGCGCTTCAACGCGACGGCATCAAGTACAGAGTGGCCGTGCTCTCGTTCGCGCAGGTGGGAGCGCCCGTGTTTCCCAACATCCTGCCGGAATTCCCCTCCAATCTTTTAACAAGCATCACCACGATTGACCCTAAGATAGAGAACAGCTACAGCAGGCAGGCAAGCCTTCAAATTGAGCGGGAACTTGGCGCTGGGACTTCACTTTCGGTCTCTTACCTTCACTTACGCGGCCTGCACATAATCATGTCGCGCAACGTAAACGTGCCGACGCTCTCCGCCTCGGAAGCAGCCCTCTCAAATGTCCCGAATCTGGGAAGGCCGGACTCGCGCTACGCGAACGTCTCGCGTTTTGAAAGCGCGGGCAACTCCTACTACAACGGTCTTACCGTCTCGCTCAACCGACGCCTGCCTCGATGGTCGAGCGTGAGATTTTCCTACACTTATTCTAAGGCCATAGACGATTCCGGCAACTTCTTCTTCAGCACTCCGCAGAATAATTTCGACGTGCGCGACGACCGTGGATTATCGGACAATGATCAGCGACACAGGCTGACCATAAGCGGGACGCTGGAATCACCTGAGGGGAAAGACGCCTACCGGATTGGCCGCCTGACGCGAGGCTTTCGACTGAGCTACATCTTCACCTATGCCTCCCCACTTCCCTTTAACATCCAGACGGGAACGGACCGCAACAACGACACAGCGGTCAACGACCGTCCCGCAGGGGTTGGCCGCAACACGGGGCGCGGCTTTAACTTCGCTTCGCTCGATTTACGCCTCAGCCGAAAGCTTCTCATCAAAGAGCGCCTTCAACTTGAGGCGATTGTAGAAGCCTTCAACGTGCTTAACCGCGCGAATCTTCAATTGCCGAACAACATCTTCGGCACTGGCCAGACGCCGCCGGCTGCATTCAGGCAGCCTACGGCAGCCGCAGACCCCAGACAGCTTCAACTCGGCCTGCGCCTCAGCTTTTAATCCGAAGGAGAGTTTTTTAAAGTCCATGCTCAAGCAGAAGAGATTCATCATCGTAGCGCTCATGCTGGCGCTCTCAATCGCCCTGGCGGCCTGTGACCGGAAAGGTACTGGTGAGGCGGGCAAAGGTGCGGTGGCAGATTTTTCATCGCCGCAAAGGCTTTCGACGGCCAACACGGATGCCGCAGAGCCTGCCATAGCGGCTGCTGGCGACGGGCAAATCTACGTCGCCTGGGTAGAGCATGCCGCAAAGAAACAGGCCGACGTTTTGTTGACCAAACTGGACGGAAGCGGCAAGCAGGCTTTCCCGCCCGTTAGAGTCAACCCGAACGCGGGCGAAGCCACGGCCTGGCGCGGCGACCCTCCCACGGTAGCTGTGGCAAAGGACGGCGCGGTTTATGTTGGCTGGACGGCGCGAGCCGCAGCAGAGGGACACGCTACGAACATCTTTCTTTCTGCGTCACGCGACGGAGGGAGAACGTTCGAGCCGCCCGTCAAGATCAATGACGACAAAACGGAGGTAGTGCATGGGATGCACTCGCTCGCGGTTGACGAGCGCGGCCGTATCTTTATTGCATGGCTGGACGAGCGAAGCGTGAAGATGGATGAGAGCGGGAAGCCGGACGAGCACCAGATGGAAGCGAACCGGGAGGTCTACGCGGCATCTTCGGAGGACGGCGGGCGCAGCTTTTCGCAGAACCGGCTGGTGGCGCGCGAAGCCTGCCCCTGTTGCAAGACTGCTGTTACGGTAAGCGCGGACGGGCGCGTCTACGTGGCATGGCGGCAGGTGCTTCCGGGCAACTATCGTCACATAGCCGTCTCTTCGTCCACGGACGGCGGTAAGACTTTTTCCACACCCGTCATTGCCTCCGATGACAAGTGGATGATAGCCGGGTGTCCGGTCTCCGGCCCGGCGCTCTTCACCGCTTCGGACAGCTCTTTGCGCGTGCTCTGGTATAGCGCGGGCGAGGCGGGCCAGCCCGGCCTCTACTGGTCTGAATCAAAGGACGGCGGCAAAAGCTTTTCGTCGCGCAAGGCACTGGCGGAAGGCGCGGCCTTCGGGAATCCTCAACTGCTGTCGGGGCCGGGCAACCACCTGACGGCCATTTGGGAGAGCAATCAGACGGGGGCGTCGAAAATCATAGTAGCCCGGCTGGATGACAGAGCGACACCCGCGATGACGGAAATTCCCGCACAGGGCCAGCTTCCGAGCGCCGCCGCCACGCGCGAACAGCTTTACGTAACCTACATCACCAAGGAGAACGAACAGAGAAGCATCTGGCTCGTGCGAGCAAAGGCAACCGCCTGAGGCTGAAAGAAGAATAAGTAATCGCGACTTACAGGAAAAGGCACGAAGCAGAGTTATCAATTCTGATTCGTGCCTTTTCCTGTTGATTACCGCTTAGCTTTACCCCTTGAGCTTCTTTATCTCTTCGGTCAGGACGGGCACCGCCTCGAAGAGGTCTCCCACGATGCCGTAGTCCGCAATGTCGAAGATCGGCGCTTCAGGGTCTTTGTTGATGGCTACGATGGTCTGCGCGTTCTTTATGCCGACGAGGTGCTGTATGGCGCCGCTGATGCCGAGCGCTATGTAGAGCTTTGGCGCCACGGTCTGGCCAGAAGAGCCTATCTGCCGGTCAATCGGCAGCCATTCGGCGTCGCAGATGGGACGCGAGGCGGCTATGTCGCCGCCCAGAGCGGCTGCAAGCTGCTCGGCCAGCGCAAGGTTATCTTTGCTCTTTATGCCGCGCCCGACCGCCACTATGACATCAGCTTTCGTGAGGTCAACCGCCTGCTTGACCTCCTGAAAAGGGGCTTCCGGCTTCATGCGGACTTCGCCCACTTCAACGGCCATGGTCTCTACGCTGGCGGCGGCGTCGCCGCGCCGGGCCTGGTCGCCGCGATAAGCGCCCGACTGAAATGTAGCAAAGATGGGCGGCTCGCCTTCGGCCACCACGTCCGCGTCAACCTTTCCCAGGAAGATGCGGCGCGAAAAGGTCACGCGCCCATCCCCAGCCTGCGCACGAATGCAATCGCTGATGAGCCCCTTGCCGAAACGCGCGGCGAGCTTCGGCGCGAAGTCGCGCACCAGATAGGTGTGCGGCATGACTATGTATTGGGGATCGAGAGCGCGCACGACCCGCTCCATTGCATCAGCGTAGCCGTCAGGAGTGTAGTCCTTCAGCTTCTCATTCTCTGCGTATGTAACTTTGCTCAGAGCATAACCGGCTACGTCCTGCGCTATCGCCTGCACACCGGAACCCAGTAACACGGCCGAGACCTCCTGCCCCAGTTCGCGCCCGAGCGCCTGCCCGGCGGCAATCGCCTCGAAAGTCGTCTTGTTTAATGTCCCCTCGCGCTGTTCCGCGAAGACTAAAATTCCGTTACTCATTCTTAGAATATCCTTGCTTCCGTGCGAAGTTTTTCGGCCAGCGCAACTGCGCCCTTTTTGGCGTCGCCGTCGCCCAAAAACTGCGTCTGCTTCATCTTCTGCGGGAAGTAAATCTTCTCTATCCGCTGGAAGGAGCCGGTCGCGGAGGCCGCAGGCTGCACCTCTTTAATCTCCTTCTTCTTGGCGGCCATAATTCCCTTCAGTGTGGCGTAGCGAATCTGGCTGATGCCCGACTGGATCGTGAGCATGGCGGGCTTCGGCATCGAGTACCATTGATACCAGCCGCTCTCAAGCTCGCGCTTGACGCGAAGCTCCTCGCCCGAAGCGTCAACCTCTATCACGATGGTAGCGTGCGGCAGGCCCAGAAGCTCGGCCATGATGACCCCCGTCTGGGCAAAGCCCTGGTCGTCCGACTGCAAGCCCGTCAGCAGTAGGTCTGCCGATTCGCCGCGCACGGCCTCGGCCAGGATGGTCGCGGCAGCAAACGGCGAGAGACCGTTGGTGTTGTCCATCACCACGTGAATCGCGCGGTCAGCGCCGCGGGCGAGCCCGTCCTTGATGACGCTCTTAACGCGCTGCGGCCCCATGGAGCAGATAACCACTTCGCCGCCTCCGTGCTTCTCCTTCAGGCGCAGGGCCTCTTCGAGCGCGTAGCCATCGGATTCATTTACCTCATAAGAGATGTCGGCCTCTTCTATCCAGGTGCTCTCTTTATTGATTCGCAGAATCGCATCCTTGTTGACGACCTGCTTCATAAAAACGATTATCTTCATAAGACAGTTTTCAGTTTTCAGTTTTCAGTTTTTAGTTTCATGTTAAAAGCAGACTGTGTCTTAGCTGAAAACCGGAAACTAAAAACTGAAAACTTTTACTCCTCAAATCTCTTGAACAATAGCGCCGCGTTTGTGCCGCCGAAGCCGAAGCTGTTCGATAGCGCGTAGCGGACATCCAATTCGCGCGGCGCGTTCGGCACATAGTCCAGGTCGCAGTCCGGGTCCGGTGTGACGTAATTAATCGTCGGCGGAAGGGTCTTGTGATGTAGCGCCAGCACGGAGAAGACGCCTTCTATGCCTCCGGCGGCTCCGAGCAGGTGGCCTGTCATGGACTTGGTGGAGCTGACGGCAAGCTTTGAGGCGTGCTCAGCGAAGGCCGTCCTGATGGCGCGCGACTCGAACTTGTCGTTGTAGGGCGTGGAGGTTCCGTGCGCGTTGACGTAGCCGACCTCTTCGGGCCTGGCCTCCCCGTCCTTCAGCGCCTTCTGCATAACGCGCACGGCGCCCGAGCCTGTCTCGTCCGGCATGGTTATGTGGAAGGCGTCCGCAGTCATGCCGTAGCCTACAAGCTCCGCGTAGATGCGTGCGCCGCGACGACGCGCGAAGTCCAGTTCCTCAAGAACCATCAGGCCCGCGCCTTCGCCAATGACGAAGCCGTCGCGGTCGCGCTCAAAGGGGCGCGACGCTCCCTTCGGGTCGTCGTTGCGGGTGGAGAGCGCGCGCATAGCCGCGAAGCCCGCGACAGACATGGGCGTGATCGCGGATTCCGCGCCGCCGCAAATCATCACGTCGGCGTCGCCTCGCTGAATTATCTTGAAGCTGTCGCCTATGGCGTGCGCGCCGGCAGAGCAGGCCGTGGCCGTAGCGGAGTTCGGCCCCTTCGCCCCATGTCGTATAGACACCTGACCGGCGGCCAGGTTGACTATGGCGCTCGGGATGAAGAAGGGCGAGACGCGGCCGGGGCCGTCTTTCAAAAGCTTCTCGTGCTCGCGCTCGATGGCCCAGAAGTCTCCAATGCCGCTACTGATGTAGGTTCCCACCTGCTCGCTAATCTCGCCCGTAATCTTGAGGCCCGAGTCCCTCAGCGCTTCGTCCGAAGCGGCTATGGCGTAGTGAATGAAAGCGCCCATCTTGCGCGCTTCCTTCTTCTCCACGAAATTGAGCGGGTCGAAGTCCTTGACCTCCGCGGCAATACGCACCGGAAACTTCGTCGTATCGAACTTCTGTATGTAGTCCACGCCGCTACGGCCCGCCATGAGGGCGGCCCACGTAGCCTCGACCGAATTACCAACGGGCGTCACAAGGCCAAGCCCTGTCACCACGACGCGACGTTTCAAGATGAACTCCTTTGAAAAAGTACTGAGTACTGAATACTGAGTACCGTGTAAAAGGCTGTAAGCTCTTACTCAGTACTCAGCACTCATCACTCGTCACTGTTTTTTGTGCTGATCGATGTAGTTGTATGCGTCGCGGACGCTCTGGATTTTCTCCGCGTCCTCGTCCGGGATTTCTATTCCGAACTCCTCTTCGAAACGCATCACCAGCTCGACCGTGTCCAGCGAGTCGGCTCCAAGGTCGTCTATGAAACGCGCGTTGGGCGTCACCTCATTTTCGTCTACGCCGAGTTCGTCGACGATAATCTGCTTCACTTTATTCTCGATCTCTTGATCGGGCATTTTCCTTTGCTCCTCTGTAATAGTTGGAAAACTCTATGAAACCTTATCTGCTCCGGCCAGTGCCTCGCTCGTCGTGCCGAGGCTCTGGATGTCCTCCACGTTCAGGCAGCGCGCAGACCTGTCAATCTGTCGCACCAGACCCGAAAGAACCTTGCCGGGGCCGACCTCTACGAAAGTATCCACGCCCTGCTGAATCAGGTACGTGACGGATTCGTGCCAGCGAACGGGCGACGAGACCTGACGCACGAGCGCGTCTCTGGCATCGCTGCCCGAAGTTATGGCCGAAGCGTCAACGTTCGTCACAAGCGGCACGCGTAAATCCTGAAAATCAAGCTTCTCTAAATCTTCCGCCAAACGGTCTCGCGCAGGATTCATGAGCGCACAATGAAAGGGGGCGCTCACGTTCAGCCGTATGGCGCGCTTGGCCCCTCGCTCCTTCAAAATCTCTACGGCGCGGTCAACCGCAGCCGCGTCGCCCGCAATCACCACCTGATTCCCCGAGTTGATGTTGGCGGGCGAGCAAACCCCTCCCTGCGCGGCTTCGTTGCAGGCCTCCATTATCACGCCCAGGTCTGCGCCCATGACGGCCGCCATAGCGCCCGAGCCGACGGGCGCTGCCTCCTGCATGTAGCGACCGCGAGCCCGCACAGTCCTGACGGCATCCGAGAGCGAAAGCGCCCCCCCGGCCACGAGCGCGGAATATTCGCCCAGGCTGTGGCCCGCCACGAACTTCGGCTGCGCCAGGCCGGCTTCTTCCGCTGCGCGTAGCGCTGCCACGGAAGTAGTCAGGATGGCGGGCTGAGTATTCTCCGTCAGTTGCAGTTTCTCTGCCGGCCCCTCGAAGCACAGCTCGGAGATGGAAAAGCCGAGCGCTAGGTCAGCCTCTTCAAAGACCCTTCGCGCGGCCTCGGACTTCTTCGCCAGGTCGCGCCCCATTCCAGGGGCTTGCGAGCCCTGACCGGGAAAGATGAAAGCCAAAGAACTCAAAGTTACTCTTCTCCGACGCGTCTGGGCTGTAAAGAGAAGGCCACGGTCTCTACGCTTGAGCCTATTACGACCTGTCTCTTCTGAGCCTCGTAGCCTTCAACCTTGACTACTACGCGATAGTTGCCCGGCGCGATTCCCTTGAGCTGCACGCGGCCGCGCTTGTCCGCCTTGCGAAAAGTTATCTCGCCCTCCCTGGGGATAACCGTCACGCAGGCATTTCTCAAAGGCTGTCCTTCCGCGCCCCTCACCTCTATGACGAGCCCGTTGGCGCTGCCGGTCTGAGCGCCCAAAGGGTAGGCGCAGGCGAGCAGAACGATTAAGAGCGCGGCGATGTTGATTCTTCTTCTCAAGCTATTGTCTCTACCAGCGTATGACCACTCCGCCCCAGGTGACGCCGCCGCCGAAGGAGGCCAGCAGCACGTAGTCGCCTTCTTTCACACGGCCCGCCTCCACGCATTCATCCAGCGCAATCGGAATCGAAGCCGAAGAGGTGTTGCCGTGCATGGCTATGTTGGAATAGATGCGCTCCGGGTCAACGTCCAGCTTGCCCGCCACTGCGTCCGTGATTCTTTGATTAGCCTGATGAGGGATGAAGAGGCTCACGTCTTCAGCGCGCACTCCCGCCTCCTGTAGCACTTCGCGCGAAACATCCGCCATTGAGCGGACGGCCACCTTGAAGAGCTCGTTTCCCTTCATCTTATAAAAGTGCAGGCCCTCGGCGATCGTCTCGGCAGTTGTGCCGAGACGGGTTCCGCCGCCCGGCGCGTAAAGCTGCTCGGCGAAGCGCCCGTCAGACCTGATGCGGCAGGCGAGGATTCCGCGTTCCTCTTCTACAGGCCCGAGCACGGCTGCGCCCGCGCCGTCACCGAAGATGACGCACGTGGAGCGGTCTGTGTAATCAACGTATCTGGTTAAGACTTCCGCGCCGATGACAAGAGCAATGCGCGACTGGCCGGTGCGTATCATGGTGTTGGCCAGCGTCAGGCCGTATAGGAAGCCGGAGCAGGCGGCCGCCAGGTCAAAGGCCGCGGCCTTGTTGGCCCCCAGTTCCGCCTGAATCAGGCAGCCGGTTGAAGGAAGAATCTGATCCGGAGTGACCGTGGCGCAGATGAGCAGGTCTATGTCCGAGGGGTCTATGCGGGCGCGCTCTATGGCCTGTCGCGCGGCGCGGACGGCAAAGAGCGAAGTGTACTCCTCCGGCGCGGCCTTGCGCCTCTGCTTAATGCCGGTGCGCGAAGTTATCCAATCGTCAGAGGTCTCGACCATCTTCTCCAGGTCGGCGTTCGTCAGAATGCCTTCCGGGTAAGCGTGGCCTGTCCCCAAAATCCCTGCATTTACTGTTGCCATCACAACCTCTCAGTGAATAGTAAATGGTAAATGGTGAATGGGAAAACCCTCGCCCGTCTCTTCACCATTTACCATTTGCTATTTACCTGCTACGGCGAACTCTCTGGCGTTAGTCTCGGCGATGCCGTTTTCAATGCGCTCGCTGGCGCGATGCTCGGAAAATTCCTTGACGCTGCGGATGGCGCTACGGATCGCGCGGGCATTAGAACTGCCGTGCCCTATGACTACAATCTGCCTGACGCCCAGCAGCGGCGCTCCGCCGTACTCCGTGTAATCGAGCCGCTTCTTTATGTTCCTGAAAGCGGGCCTGGCCAGCATCGCGCCCGCCTTTGTAATTGCCGAAGCCGACAGCTCGCGCCGAATCATGTAGAGCATGGCGTCCGTCAACCCTTCGGACAGCTTGAGCATCACGTTGCCCGTAAAACCGTCCGTGACAATAACGTCAACCGCTCCCGTGAAAACGTCCCTGCCCTCCACGTTGCCTACGAAATTGAGGCTCGTCAAATCCCTCAGCAGAGGAAAAGCCTCTTTCGTCAAGTCGTTTCCCTTGGCCTCTTCTTCGCCAATGCTCATGAGACCCACGCTCGGGCGCATAGTGCCCAGCACGGCGCGCGAATAAGCGTCCCCCATGATAGCAAACTGTGCCAGGTGTTGCGGCTTGCACTCTGCATTCGCGCCCACGTCCAGAAGCAGCGTAGGCTTGCCGCTCTTCGAGGGAATCAGGGCAGCCAGAGCCGGGCGATCTACTCCGGGCAGCATCCCTATCACCATCTTGGCCGTGGCCATGGCCGCGCCCGTGTTGCCTGCGGAAACAAACCCGTCGGCATGCCCTTCCGTGACCAGGCGGGTTCCGACTCTCAAAGAACTCTTCTTCTTGCGGCGCACGGCCGTCGCCACCGGCTCGTCCATGCCAATGACTTCAGCCGCTTCGACCAGCTCTATGCCACGATCGCCCTGCCCTCGCCAGCCGCAGCGACGCAGCTCCGGCACTACGACTTCGGGCTGGCCGACCAGAATAACTCCGATGCCGAAATCCCGGGCAGCCGCCATAGCGCCGTCGATTTCCACCTGCGGCGCATGGTCGGAACCCATAGCGTCGAGCACGACCTTGCCGGTCAGTTGATGAGGGCCACGCTTCATCTTATAAGAACAGTTTTCAGTTTTCAGAAAAGAGACGGTTGCTTTTTACTGAAAACTGAAAACTGTTTACTGAAAACTGCTTTTACGCCGCCGGTTCGACCTGAATTATCTCGCGGCCCTTGTAGTGGCCGCATTTCGGGCAGACGCGGTGCGATTGGCGCGGCTCCTGGCAGTTCGGGCAAGTGGATGTCTGCGGCGCGCGAAGCGCGTCATGCGCGCGGCGCTTGCGCGAGCGTGATTTTGAATGTCGTCGTTTTGGATTAGGCATTACGTACTTCCTTATAAACTATTTTGGATTTTAGATTTTGGATTTTGGATTGAAGGGGCGAGCCAGGCTGCGCGTGCTCTCTCTTCAATTCAAAATCGAAAATCTAAAATTTAATATCCTTCAGTGCTCCCCAGCGAGAGTCTGTCTTCTGTGACTCGCATTCGCAGGGCGTTTCGTTGCGGTTTGCTCCGCAGACGGGGCAAAGCCCCCTGCAATCTTCCGAGCAGAGCGCGCGTGCCGGTATGTTAAGTAAAACCTGCTCGCGCACAAGCTCGTCTATGTCAATCGCCTCGTCCTCGTAAACTGAGACGCCCAGGTCTTCTTCCTGCAACTCCGCCACGCCCTGTTCCACGTAATCGCTGGCCGGAACGTAGGTTACGTCAAAGCCCGCATCAACGGGCACAATCACCTGTCTCAGGCAACGATCGCAATCCACCTCTGCACGGGCCATTATCCGCCCGCGCAGTCGCACCTCGTGGCCGCTGCGATTGATTCGCCCGGTGACCTGCGCCGGCTCGACTAATCGAGCATGCTCGTCGTCCAGCACAAGCTCGCCCGCACTGTATGAGTGCGCGAACTTAGCGAACTGTCCTTCCAGTTTATCAAGCTCGATTCGCACGATTCACCCGCCTTGATACTTATGGCGCTTGCGAGCAACAGGCGCACAAAAGGTTGTATTATAGCGGCTTGCGCGCTTGTGTCAACTTGAGCAGGAAGCCTCTACTACTGCTCCTTGTCGCCCGGCTGAAACGAATTCAGTGCTTCGCTGATGACGGCCTCGGCCAGCCGTTTATCGCCCGATGTCACAAGGCGACGCCCGTGCACGCGCGCCTGATTGAAGAAGGGGGCGTGCGGAGCCGTGCGACCAGGCTTCTTGAGCATATTGCGCGCGGCTGCGCCGTAGCGCGGCTCGCTAGAAGATTTTTCTCGCGCAGACTGAAAACAGCTACGCGCCTCTGCCCGCTCTCCCGCTCGCAGGAGCACGAGTCCCAGCACATAAAAGGCCGCAGCATAATTACTATCCATCTCAAGGGCTTTGCGCAGGTGACGCTGAGCCATGCGGTCGTGACCTAACTGGTAATATACGCAGCCGACCACGTAATGAGCTTCCGGCGAAGAACGCGCGGCCAGCGCCAGCTTGAACTCTTGCAGGGCCGCGCGCCAGCGCTCTTCAGCCGCAAAGATTCTGCCGAGGCCGTAGTGCGCCGCAAAGGATGCTCCCCCGCGCTTGACTGCGTGGCTCAAAAGCTTCTTGGCGCTTTCGGCCTCGCCCTCGTCGCCGAGAGCCAGCCCCAACAGCAGGCAGACGCGGTCGTCGCCGGGAGACAGGTCAAAGGCACGCTGTAGGAAGCTGCGGGCGGGAGCCATGCGCCCAGAGCGGAAGAAGTATTCGCCGATGAAGGCAAGCAATGGAATATTTTGAGGCGACAGGAGGCTTGCGCGCTCAAGGGCCTGCATGGCCTGCTCCGTCAATCCTTCTGTCAGCAGCTCCATTCCTTCGGCAATGTCCTGCGCGAAGTCCTCTGCCTGCGCTCCCTGATAACTCGCCACTATCTCCGTGCGCCGGCGGTCGCGCCGCTCAATCTCGTCGCGCTCAAGCGAGTCCCGCTGGCAGCGCTCGTGCCACAGGCCTTCCAGCTTTTCACGGTCAACAGCGCCCGCTTCGCTCAAAAGCGAGATTAAAGATTCCAGCAGCGCGTGGTCGAAGTAGGAGTTGCGCGCCTGCCTGAGCAGAAGGTTGAGGCTCTGCTCAAGACGGTCTGTAATACGCGTCAAGCGGTTTTCCAGTGCCGAGACGCGCTCAAGCAGATGCTCCTCCGGCCCGGCCGTCATCACGTCGGACTCAAAGCGGCCCGTTGGCGGCTCGACTATCAGCATCAGCCGCGTCCCGCAGCGCCCGCATAGCTCCTGACCGAAAGGATTCGCGGCAAGACATTTCTGGCAATAATAATTAACTATCTGCATAGTGAAGCCCGTGGAGTCTGGGGATGCTGTTGAGTCTCTAGAGAAAGAATCCGTTTGACTCTCCGGACTCTCAGGACTTTACAGACTCTCCAGACTAATATTCGTAGAACCCGCGTCCGGTCTTTCTGCCGAGCCAGCCCGCGTCCACATATTTCCTCAGCAGCGGGCAGGGGCGATATTTAGGATCGCCCAGGCCCTCGTAAAGAACATTCATGATGGCGAGGCAAACGTCCAGGCCGATGAAGTCCGCCAGCGTGAGCGGCCCCATGGGATGATTCATGCCCAGCTTCATTATGCCGTCTATGCTCTCCCTGGTCGCCACGCCTTCGTAGAGCGTGAAGACGGCTTCATTAATCATGGGCATCAATACGCGGTTGGAGACGAAGCCGGGCGAGTCGTTGCATTCGAGCGCCGTCTTTCCCAGCTGCTCCGTCAAGGCGCGCACGCGCTCGAAGGTCTCGTCCGACGTGGCGATCCCGCGAATTATCTCCACCAGCTTCATGACAGGCACAGGGTTCATGAAGTGCATGCCTATTACTTTGTCGGGTCTTTTGGTCTGCGCTGCGATTTTAGTGATGGAGATGGATGAAGTATTCGAGGCGAGTATAGCGTCCGCGCGGGTTATCTCGTCCAGTTTGCGAAAGACCTCTGATTTAACTTGGAAGTCTTCGGAGACGGCTTCGACCACCAGACTAGCGTCGGCCAGCGCTTCCCAGTCGGTGACGGCCCTGATGCGGGAGACTATCTCCTGCTTCTCTTCCCCCCTGAGCCGCTCCTTGTCTACGTCGCGTTGCAGGCTCTTGTCAATCGTTTGCAGCCCGCGCTCAAGAAACTCCGCTTTGACATCGCGCATTACCACCGTATAACCGGCGCGCGCGCACACCTGCGCTATGCCGTTGCCCATGGTTCCAGCGCCTATGACCCCAATCGTCTCGCTCAAGCCTCTTTGCTCCACACTCAAGTTAATCGTCAGTCTCGCCAGTTAGGCATCTCTTTGGGCGGCACGTACTCTTCGCGCCTGCGCTCTGTCCACCTGCCGATTGTCTCGGCATCATCCGGCGGCTCGTTCAGATAAAAGGCCGTTTGACCCCCAGCCATTGCCTGCGGCCGCTCGTAAAGCTCCTTGCCATTTTCACTGAAGAGGAACCAGAAGGTATAAACGCAGACAGCTATGCCTATGGGAAAGCTCATGGCTGCGAGTACGCCCGCGATGATAGTGGCCGACTTGGCCCATTGCTTTCTCTTCAGCAAGCCGTACCCGGCTATGAGCGAAGGCGCAGTGAAAATCAGCTGAAAGAGGAAGCTGACTACCATTATGACCGCAAAGAGACCTGTGGGAAACTCGCCTCTCGTGTCTGATGCCGTTATGCTTCCGAAGATGATGAAGGCGACGACCATCATCATGAGCATTATCAGAAGCTGGAACGCGGCGTAGCCCAGATGCGAGTATGCCAGGTATTTGTTGTGCTCTTCTTTAGTCGTCATTCCTTTATAGCCTCAAACAAATCTTCTCTTATCTTTCGACGGCCATCGCGACGGCGTTGCCGCCGCCCAGACAGAGCGCGGCCAGCCCCCTATGCACGTTGCGCCGCTTCATCTCGTAGAGCATGGTCGTGAGGACGCGCGAGCCTGATTGTCCTATGGCGTGACCGAGCGCGACCGCGCCGCCGTTGACGTTCACCTTCTTCGGGTCAAGCTCAAGCTCTCTCATAATCGCTATGGCCTGTACTGAGAAGGCTTCGTTCAGCTCGATCAGGTCGACTTCGTCGAGCGTCCACCCTGCCTTCTTAAGGACGCGGCGAATAGCCTCTACTGGAGCCATCATGACAAGCTCGGGTTGTATGCCGGAGGTGGCCTGCGCCGCGATCCTGGCCAGAGGCTCGACGTTCATCTCTCGCGCGCGATCAAGCGAGGTGACGATCAGCGCGGAAGCGCCGTCGTTGACGCCCGGAGCATTTCCGGCCGTCACAGTGCCGCCCTCTTTGAACGCGGGCTTCAGTTTTGACAATGCTTCTATCGAAGCATCCAGGCGCACAGCCTCGTCCGTGTCGAAGAGGACGGCGGCCCCCTTCTTCTGAGGAATCTCTACCGCCAGGATTTCGTTCTTGAATCTTCCGTCCTTGATTGCGGCAGCAGCCTTGCGATGAGAATTGAGCGAGTACTCGTCCTGTTCGGCCCTGGTCACACCGTAACGGTCTGCCACGACCTCGCCCGTGTTGCCCATGTGATAGTTTTCAAAGGCGCACCAGAGCCCGTCGTGAATCATGGCGTCCACGAGCACGCCGTTGCCCAGTCGATAGCCTTCGCGCGCGTTCGGGACGATGTAAGGAGCGTTCGACATGGACTCCATGCCGCCGGCCACGACGACTTCGGAATCGCCGAGCTGAATTCCCTGCGCGGCCATCATCACGGCCTTCAATCCTGAGCCGCAGACCTTATTAATCGTCACGGCTGAGACGCCGAAGGGGATTCCGCCCTTGAGCGCGGCCTGCCGCGCCGGATTCTGTCCGAGGCCCGCCTGTATGACGCAGCCCATAATCACTTCGTCTACGTCTTCAGGCTGAACGCCCGCGCGCGCGACCGCTTCGCGTACGACCATCGCGCCAAGCTCCGTCGCTTTGAAGCCCTTAAGCGCCCCCTGAAACTTACCCGTCGGCGTACGCACGGCGCTGATGATGACGGCTTCCCTTCTATCGCTCATGACAACTGCTCCTGAAAAAGTTGGTGAATAGTTAATGGTAAATGATGAATGGACGGGACGGCTCTTTGCCGTCTGAAATTCGCTATTTATTATTCACCATTTACTGGTTTGATTATACGTTGGCATCAAAGGGTGTCAAGCAATCTACTCTGGGCGCAGAATCGCCCGTTTGAAATGGCGCGCGAGTGAGTGTTAGACTTCATCGATTTTGAACGCTTAATCATTTAATCCTGAATAATCATGCAGGCACTAATTCTAGCTGGCGGTAAGGGGACGCGGCTCAGGCCGCTCACGGTTTACACCCCAAAACCGATTGTTCCAATCTGCAATCGTCCTTTCCTGCTCTACCAGATTGATACTCTGAAGCGCGCAGGCATAAAGGACATCACGCTCTCTCTCTCGTACCAGCCGCACAAGATAGAGCAGCTGCTCGGCGACGGAAGCGACCACGGTGTTAATCTCAGGTATACGGTTGAGCCGCAGCCTATGGGCACGGCCGGAGCCTACAAGTACGCGGAAGACCTGATACGAGAGCCGACCGTTGTCTTCAACGGCGACATTCTCACAGACTTGGACCTCAAGGCAGTCATACGCGAGCATAACCAGCGCGGCGCGACCGCGACCATCGTGCTGACGCCCGTGGATAATCCCACGGCTTACGGCCTTGTCGAGACGAAAGAGGACGGCAGCGTGCTTCGATTTCTTGAGAAGCCGAAGGCCGAAGAGATAACCGTCAACACCATCAACGCGGGCACATACATACTTGAGCCGAAGGTGCTGGACTTTATCCCTGCTGGCGAGAATCATTCATTCGAGTACGGCCTCTTCCCTAAGCTCCTTGAGAGCGGCGAGAAGTTCTTCGCGCATATCCCGCAGCGAACCTACTGGATTGACATAGGCACGCCCGAGCGATACCTGCAAGCGCACATGGATCTGATGGCGGGCCGCGTGGGCCGCATCCATCTGAAGGAGCGTCGCGGGAATTTCGACTCCGCTACGGCGGCAGAGATTGACCAGCTTTCGATGATAGGCGACGACTGTTTTATTAAGCCCGGCGCTGAGGTCATCAACAGCGTCATAGGCCCCGGCTGCTACATAGAGGAGAAGGCGCGCGTTGAGAACTCCATTCTCTGGCCGCACACGCGCGTAGGCGCGAACGCGCAGGTCTTCGGAGCAATCACGGGGCGCGGCTGTCACATAGGGCGCTCGGCTCAGGTAGGTGCCGGGGCGGTGCTTGGCGATAAGACTTCCATGGCGGACTACTCGCAGACCGGAGGCTCGCACGAGTGAGCGCCCCGAACAATCTGGCAAAGATACGTTTCGGGACTGACGGCTGGCGCGCAGTCATAGCCGAAGGATTCACCTTCTTCAACCTTGAGCGGGTCGCACAAGCCTACGCAGGTTTCCTTAAACAGCAGTCGGTAAACGACGCGGCTTTTGATAAGGGCACAAGTTTTGATAAGGGCACAAGCGGCTCGCCGTCTCTAGTCATTGTCGGTTACGACAGGCGCTTTCTCTCTGAGCATTTCGCCGCGAGAGTGGCGGAAGTGCTGGCGGGCAACGGCCTGAAAGTGGCGCTCTTTCCCGAGACTGTTCCGACGCCGCTTGTCTCCTGGGCCGTGCGCGAGCGCGGCGCTCTGGGCGGCGTCGTCATCACTGCTTCACACAATCCGCCGGAGTTCAACGGCTTCAAAATCAAAGCGCCGTGGGGCGGAAGCGCCACGGGCGAGACCACTTCTGCCGTCGAATCACTGCTGGATGCGGAGCAGGTCAGGCGCATGGACGTTTCGTTATCCGACGCGCGCGCCTTTTACGAAGAGTGCGCCGCGAGCTACAGAGCGCAGATAGCATCCTACGTTGACCTGGAGCGCATCAGGGCTTCCGGCCTTCGCGTGATCGTTGACTCCATGCACGGGTCTGGAGCGCGCTGGGTAGAGAGCTTTCTTCAGGGAGGCGCGATTCAAGCAGAGACTATACGAGCCGGGCGTGACGCCTTTTTCGGCGGCGTCAATCCAGAGCCTATTGACCGCAACCTTTCTCCCCTGAAAGCACGCGTCGCGGAAGTGGGCGCTCGGCTGGGGCTGGCTACCGACGGCGATGCTGACAGAGTCGGCGCTGTTAACGAGCGCGGGCAAACTATGACCATGCACGAGGTAGTGCCGCTTATACTCCTTCATCTGGCGCGCGTGCGTGGGATGCGCGGCGGAGTCGTACGCACCTTTTCCCAAAGCGTGCTGACAAAGCGCATCTGCCAATCGCTCAACCTTCAGCTCTTCGAAACCCCCATCGGCTTCAAGTATGTCGCAGACCTCATGTTGCGTGAAAATATTCTGCTGGGGGCGGAAGAGTCCGGCGGCATAGGCGTCGCCGGTCACATCCCAGAGCGCGACGGCATACTCAATAGCCTTCTCTTTCTGGAAGCGGTCGTAACTTCCGGCAAGCCTCCCTCGGAGATGGTACGCGACATGCACAGGGAGTTCGGCGAGTTCTACTTTAACCGCAGCGATCTGCACATGCCCGTCGAGCGCGGCCTTGCGCTCGTGGAAGAGATGACCGCAAATCCGCCTTCACAAATAGCCGGTCACATGGTGACAGGCGTTGAACGGCTGGACGGCACCAAGCTCCTTTTTGAAGACGAGTCGTGGCTTCTCTTCCGACAGTCGGGCACGGAGCCGGTGCTTCGCGTCTACACCGAGGCGACCTCTCCAGAAAAGACCGAGGCGCTGCTCAGAGAAGGCGAGCGGTGGGCGACTTCCAATTCCTGAGCGTCTCACACGTTTCTATTGACTCAGGATTCAGCCCGGCATACCCTTTAGGCGCAAGCGGAAAACAGGGGTAGTACTGCCTAATCGTGTTAAAGCCGCAAATGGTTCGACTCTTTATTTGAGGGGAGAGACGAAAATGTTAGGCACAATTCTGATAATCGTACTGATTCTGCTGCTTCTGGGAGCAGTTCCGAGCTGGCCGCACAGTCGCGGCTGGGGCTACTATCCCAGCGGCCTTCTGGGACTGGTATTGCTGATAGTGGTCATCCTGGTGCTGCTCAAATACATTTAGCGAGCCGGTTCTCGCTCCTTTACGTCTGAAACAAGCAGGGCACAAGCAATGCGTCTTCGGCGTTGACTCAGGCTCGGGGTTCTTTTTATGCCTTGCGATTTAGGGAGAGACGGTTATGGCTGAGGCGCTCTTTGCGGGGTTTCTGATTTTAATAGGAATAATGTTTATCTTTTCCGTCAGGAAGTTTCTAAAAAAGTGATTTACGCGCGGGCTCTCCCCTCTCGCTTCCCTCTTTTCTGACGCACGGCCTTGCGCCCTTTTATGCCTGAGCTTCCGGAAGTCGAATTAGTTGCGCGAGCGCTCCGTAGGTTTTTATGTGGCAGGCGCATTGTGTCGGCGAGCCTGATAAGGCCGGGGCTTTCGCCCGCTACAACGCCGGAAGATTTCTCCAGACTTCTGAAGGGCAAGCGCGTTGAGCAGGTAGACCGCCGCGGAAAGCACATTCTGATTCGTCTCTCCTCTTCGCTCGTCCTCATCACGCACCTTAGAATGACCGGAAGCTTTCTGCTGCTGCCCCTGGGGTCGGAGCTTCGCAAGCATACCCACGCGCTCTTTCATCTGAACAACCGCGAAGTGCTGGCCTTCACAGACCAGCGTCACTTCGCCATGATGAAGCTGGTGCCTGCCGACGAGTTGTCGCAAACGAAGGAGTTAAGCTCTCTCGCCCCCGAGCCTTTCTCGGAAGAGTTCACGCCGCGCTATCTTCATGAAGCATTGCAGCGCTCGCGCCGCACTCTGAAGGAGACGCTGCTTGACCAGCGAAGGGTCACGGGACTCGGAAACATTTACGCGGCGGAGGCCATGTTTCTGGCACGCCTTAACCCCTTTCGGCCGGCTTCTGACCTGTCCGAGCGTAGAATCCCTACGCTGCACAGGGCCATACGCCACGTGCTTGAAGAAGCGATTCGGCACGGCTCACGGCGAAAGGTTGACCCTGAGGATATTAACGGAAGCTATTTCGGCGGGGGCAATAGTGGGCGCTGGCGCGTGTACGACCGCGAGGGCGAACCGTGCATAAAATGCCGCGCAAAGATTCGCCGCGAAGTACAGGGAGGGCGTTCAACCTATTACTGCCCTCGCTGTCAGAGAGTTTAAAAGAATTAACCGCTCTCTCGCTTACGACCCC
>DASVVZ010000100.1:0-8490 GCA_036389875.1 Pyrinomonadaceae bacterium | reverse complement strand
CGCTCCTGAAGCTGATACGAACTCTTCCCGCGATTCCAGTAGTGGCCGGAGGCGAGCAGCGATTTCAGCCCGTCTGGTTCGAGGATGTAGGCCGTGCCGTAGCGATGGCCGTGGAGATGGAGGGATTGTCCGGCAAGACGCTTGAGCTGGCCGGGGCGGAAATCACGACCGTCAACGAGGTTTTGGATAAGCTCTCGGACATAACCGGTCGCTCGCCCGCACGCGTCCCTGTGCCTTCCTTCGTCGCGGCGCTTGGCGCGCAGCTCTTCGACGGAAACTCGCTCGGCTCCGAGATTAAGAGAATCACAGGACTGGACGCGCCAGTTGACGAAGCCAAGCTACAGATGCTGCTCGAAGAGAACTTTATAAAGGGGCGAAAGAAGAACGGCCTTATAGATCCGCTCGGCATAGAGCCGCTCCCTCTGGACGAAGGGCTCAGAGCTTTGGCAGACCTTCTGCCGGAGCAAGCGCTCGCGGAAGGAGTCGGAGACCTTGAGCGCAAGCGTTTTTATGCAGACATAGAAGGCAGCCGTTACAACGCTGCGGAGCTGCTCGAAGAGTTCAGCGCGCGCATCATGGAAGTTATGCCGCTTGAGTTTCAGGCGGAGCCGGGCGCGGCAAGCCGTGTGGAAAAGGGCGCGACCCTGACGGCCAACATCCCCTTGAGGGGCAACATACAGGTGCGCGTGGAAGAGGTGACACCCAAACGTATAACCTTCGTCACCATAGAAGGCCACCCACTGGCGGGCGTAGTCCAGTTCAAAACCTCTGCCGTGAAGAGGCGCGTGCGCTTTATGATTGAGATTCACACGCGCTACGGTAGCTTCCTTGACCGGCTGTCTATGGCCCTCGGCGGTGCCGTGATGCAGAACATGAACTGGCAGCAGGTCGTCGAGCGCGTAGTAGAGATAAGCGGAGGCACTGCGCCCGTAGGTGTCGAGAGCGAGACGGTCAAGCTAGACGAAGACGAAGCCGCACAGGCCGAAGAGATGGTCGAGGGAATCGTCAAAAGATTTAAGCGCTCGGTTAAGACGGAGCGAGTGGCCAAGGGAACGAGCAAGCCAAAAGCTTCCGAGCGACTTGGCGAGCGAAAAGGGAGGTCATCTAAAGCCGCCGCAGCCTCTGCTAAGGGCCGGTCTAAGGCAGGCTCAAAGAAGCGCTCCGGCCCGGCTGAATCCTCCGGCGATGTGGTCGAAACCGTCTCACGCGCCGCCTCGTCGCTGGTCGAAAGCGTCTCGTCCGTGGCTCTGAGCCTTACACGCGGGCGCACAAAGAAGAGTACAAAAAGAACCAGACGCTAGAGTTAGAAAAGCAGGCCAGTACGGCTAAGGCCACTGACCTGCTTTTCTGGCTTTAGCTCTTTATGCGAAAGAGCTTCTTCATGGCGGACTGGGCGGCCCAGTAGCCGCACATCCCGTGAACGCCGCCGCCCGGAGGCGTGGAGCTTGAGCAGAGAAAAATTTTTTCGTTGGGCGTGGAGTAGGGATCCAGGCGCGGGAAGGGACGCGCCAGGAATTGCCACAGGTCGTTTGCGCCGCCCCCTATGTCGCCTCCAATCATATTCGCGTTGTGCGCCTCTACCTCGCGAGTGTTGAAGGTGTGGCGCGCAAGTATCAGGTCACGAAAGCCCGGCGCGAAACGCTCGATCTGCCGCTCTATCCTCTCCGTCATATCTACCGTAGAGCCGTGCGGAACGTGACAGTATGCCCAGCCCGTATGCTTGCCTGCCGGAGCGCGGGTCTCGTCAAAGAGGCTCTGTTGCGCGAAGAGCACGAAGGGGCGTTCCGCATGGCCGCCCTGCGACATGATGCGCTCGCTTTCGGCCACTTCATCAATCGTCCCGCCCACGTGAACCGTGGGCGCAAGCATGCACTGCTTGTTCTTCCAGGGAACGGGCCCGTCAAGCGCCCAGTCAATCTTAAAAACGCCGGGGCCGTAGCGAAACTTTGACAGCTTTCTGCGATAGCCGTCGGGAAGCTGTTCGCCGGCTATCTCCAGCACCTGTCTGGGCGTCAGGTCAAAGAGCACGCCGCGCGAGGGCGGAAGCTCGCTCATGCTCTTTACGGGCAAGCCTGTGCGAATCTCTCCGCCGAGGCTCTTTAGACAGGCCGCGAGCGCCTCTATGATTTTGATCGAGCCGCCGCGAACGCAGGGCCAGTTGATGGCGTGCCCGGCCAGCGCCAGCACAAGACCGAACGAGGCCGTGCCCATCTTTTCAAGAGGAAGCACGGAGTGAGCGCAGCAGCCCGCGAAGAGTGCGCGCGCCTTGTCGGCACGAAAGCGGCCCGCGGCCAGCCCCGTGCAGGAGCGAAGCGCGATGAGGCCGAAGCGCTGCATCAGAAAGGGATGGCGAGGGAACCTTATGGGCTTTAAAATCTCCGTGAAGAAATCTTCGGCCTGCTTTATGAACGGTCTGACCATCCGGCTGTAAGCTTCGCCGTCAATGCCCAGCCCTTCAGCCGTCTCATCAAGAGACGGATAGAGCAGCGCGGCTTCGCCGTCGTCCAGCGCGTGGGCCAGCGCAAGTTTAGGATAGACCCATTCGACGCCCCACTTCTCAAGCCCGAGCGCGCGAAAGAAGGGCGAAACGACTCCGACCGGGTGAATCGCGGAACAGATGTCGTGCAGAAACCCGGGTAGGGTCAACTCCTCCGTGCGCGCCCCGCCGCCGATTGTCTCTCTGGCTTCTATCACGCAGACGGACAGTCCCGCCTGCGCCAGCACAATCGCCGCGCTCAAGCCGTTCGGCCCCGCGCCCACGACCACCGCGTCATAGCTCTTCTGGTTCATGAAATCAATTTATCTCATCCCCTGGAAGATAGGCTATTAAAAAGTTAATGTGAAAACTCTCCGCGCCCCCCATAGCGTCTCATAGGGGTCTGCGAAGGTTACTGACTATCTGAGGCACTCACCTTCGCAGACCCCTATGAGACGCTGGGGTGGCGCGGAGAGATATGTATTTAGTTCGCTGCCCGTTGATGTTCCTTCTTGCCCTTTGGCTGAATTGTGTGTGACGATGCGGCCCATCTCTTACAATTACGGATTCAAGGAGAAATAACTCTTCATGGCCCGCACAGACTCTGCCGCCGCGTACAACGACGCCCGCGTGGTTCACGACTACAAAATCTGGCAGGTCATCTCGGCCTCGGCCGTAGGCACCATGATAGAGTGGTACGACTTCTATATCTTCGGCAGCCTGGCCCTGACCATCTCGCCGCTCTTTTATCCGCCGGGCGACGACACCTTCGCCTACCTTGCCTACCTTGCGACCTTCGCCGTGGGCTTTGTGGTGCGGCCCTTCGGGGCAATCTTCTTCGGGCGCATAGGCGACCTGGTGGGGCGCAAGTACGCCTTTCTGGTGACGCTTCTGATTATGGGCGGCGCGACCGCTCTCATAGGCTTTCTGCCGACATACGGGACGATAGGCATCGCCGCGCCCATCATTCTCCTTTTGATACGAGTTCTTCAAGGGCTGGCTCTAGGCGGCGAGTACGGCGGCGCGGCCGTCTACGTGGCCGAGCACGTGCCGGACGGGCGCAGAGGCTTTTATACAAGCTTCATACAGATTACAGCCACGCTCGGGCTCTTCGTCTCGCTCGTGGTCATACTGGTCGTGCAGAACGCCATGAGCCGCGAGGCTTTCGCCAGTTGGGGCTGGCGCATCCCGTTCATCATCTCAATCTTTCTGGTCGGCATCTCTCTTTACATACGCCTTCGCATGAAAGAGTCGCCCATCTTCCAGCACATAAAGGGCGCGGGCATGACTTCGGCCCGCCCGCTCAAGGAAGCATTCACCAAATGGCCTAACGTGAAGCGCATACTGATTTCGCTCTTCGGCGCGACCGCAGGGCAGGGCGTAGTGTGGTACACGGGACAGTTCTACGCGCTCTTTTACCTTCAATCCATCCTCAAGGTGAACTCGACCTCCGCCAACTACATAGTGGCCGTGGCTCTTCTGCTGGGCATGCCGTTCTTCGTAGTCTTCGGCGCGCTCTCCGACAAAATAGGGCGCAAGCGAATCATGATGGCCGGATGCCTGCTGGCGGCCCTCTCTTACTTGCCCATCTACAAGGCCATGCAGATGTCCGCCGGCTCACAGGTCGTCACGGCGACTTCGCAGAAGAATCCCGCGACGGGCGCACTGAGCCTTACTCCGCAGACTATGGTGAACGGCGCGCTTCAACCGGCCAGAGAGATTCTGCCTTATACCGATTTTAATGGCTTCATCACGAGCCCCGTCGCCTGGAAGCTTATCCTGCTGGTCTTCATACAGGTCATCTTCGTGACCATGGTCTACGGCCCCATAGCGGCCTATCTGGTCGAAGCCTTCCCGGCGAAGATTAGATACACCTCGCTCTCCCTGCCTTATCACATTGGCAACGGCGTCTTCGGCGGGCTCCTGCCCTATATTGGTCTTTCAGTCATAGACCGCACGGGCAACATCTACGCGGGCCTCTACTACCCGATTGCCGTGGCGGCGCTGACCTTCATAGTCGGCTCCCTGCTGCTGCGTGAGACCAAAAGCGTCCTCATCTGGAAGGAGCTTGAGACGGAGCGCCCCGGCCGCCTGAAGAGTGACATAGACGGCCCCGCCTGATGAGGTTTATAATAGGCTGTCGTCCCCAACGAACGCCGGAATACCTGAACAGCCCCGGTTATTTCCTCAATCTATAGTCCCCGCACAGGGGATAGCTGTACCAGCCAGGAAAGAGAGACGAGCATGAGAACGAAGAGCGACTTCGCCGCATTTAATTCTCAGGTCTTCACACGCACGGTTAAGAACAGACTAAGAAAGCGCATACCTTCACAGGCCGGATACGCCGTGGCCGCAGCAGCAGTCCAGCTGCTTTGCTGTGCGCTGCTTCCTGTGAGAGCCGCCACCCTGCCGCCGAATTTTAGCGAGACAATGGTTGCGAGCGGATTGTCGGCGCCCACGGCCATGGCCTTTGCGCCGGACGGTCGTCTATTCATCAGCCAGCAGGGCGGCCAACTGCGCGTCGTCAAGAATGACGTCCTGCTTTCGAATCCCTTCCTGACAGTAAACACAGACGCCTCGGGCGAGCGCGGCCTTCTGGGCGTGGCTTTTGACCCCAACTTTTCCAGTAACGGCTTCGTCTACATCTACTATACGGCTATCACTTCGCCGCGTCGCAATCGCGTCAGCCGCTTCACAGCCAACGGCGATGTCGCAGTGGCCGGAAGCGAGACCATTATCCTTGAGCTGGATGCCTTGAGTGCGACCAATCATAACGGCGGCGCTATACATTTCGGCCCGGACGGTAAGCTCTATATAGCGGTGGGTGAGAATGTCGTCGGTTCCAACTCTCAGACATTGACGAACCTGCTGGGGAAAGTTCTGCGCATCAATGGGGACGGCACAATCCCCACGGACAACCCTTTCTTCAATCAGGCGACAGGAAAGAACAGGGCCATCTGGGCGCTGGGGTTAAGAAATCCATTCACCTTCGCCTTCCAGCCCGGCACCGGGCGGATGTTCATCAATGACGTGGGCGAGGTTACCTGGGAGGAGATTAACGAAGGCGTAGCGGGCTCTAATTACGGGTGGCCTACGACGGAAGGCCCTACAACGGACGCGCTCTTTAGGTCTCCCATCTTCGCCTATCAGCACGGCAATGGCCCTGCCACGGGCTGCGCCATCACTGGCGGTACCTTTTACAACCCGTCCACACAGCAGTTCCCGGCCGAGTATGTCGGCAACTACTTCTTCTCGGACCTATGCAGCGGCTGGATTAGAAGGCTCGACCCTGCCAACGGTAACTCGGTCTCCAGCTTCGCCACGGGCATCAACCAGCCCGTTGACCTAAAGGTGGGCCCTGACGGCCTACTCTATTACCTGGCCAGAGGGAGCAACTCAGTATTCAGGGTTCGATTCAACATGGGCGTTAAAGCAAACACTACGACCACCGTCACGTCGTCAGTCAATCCTTCTACACTGGGACAAAACGTGGTGTTCACGGCCACGGTCACCTCTGCGGACGGCAGCCCCACGGGGACGGTACAGTTCAAGGTTGATGGCGCCAACCTGGGAGCCCCCGTAACTCTTAATCAGAACGGAAGCACTCTCACCTCGACTTCATCGCTCCCCGCAGGCACGCACACCATCACAGCCGAGTACAGCGGGGACAATAGCTTCTTCGCTTCAACGGGCACGCTCCAGGGCGGCCAGGTGGTTAATCAAGCGAAGGCAATACAACTGACCCAGGGTAGCTATCAAATACGTGAGGATGCGGACAGCACCGACCAGCACTTCCCTGCATTAACAGTAGAAGTCATGCGCGTAGGAGACACCTCGGCCACGGCAACGGTGCAGTACGCAACTTATGCTTCGGCTGCTGCTGCTGTAGAATGTAACCAGTCGAATGGCCGGGCGCTGGAGCGCTGCGATTTTACGCCTGTGAGCGGCACCCTCAGATTCGGCGTCGGGGAAACACTAAAGACGATCACTATTCCGATAATCAACGACGGGTACAATGAGGGGGAGGAGGTCTTCTCTCTAGAGTTATTCAACCCTGTAGGCGCAGTAATAGCGTTTGCGCCCTTTGCCAAGATTACCATAGAGGATGACCCCGCGGACGCTACGCCTACGACTTCTGTAAATAATCCGTACCTGGACAATAACTTCTTCGTCCGCCAGAACTACCTAGATTTTCTGATGCGCGAGCCGGATACCAATGGCTTCGCTGATTGGACGACAGTTCTCAACAACTGCGGGCCTGAGAAGGGATTCCTGGGAGCGCCGCCTGCCTGTGACAGAGCGCACGTCTCGCACGGCTTCTTCGCCTCTGGGGAATTTACTAACAGCGGATTTCTGGTTTACAGACTGTACGAAGTCGCCCTGAATCGGTTGCCACGCATTGAGGAGTACACTAATGGCATGGCGAGTTTAAGGGGCTTGGGTTTGTCCGAGGCCGAACAGCAACAGAACCTTGCCGACTACCTGCAGCAGTTCACCTCAAAGGGGGAGTTTCAGAATCGCTTTCAGGATGCCTTGCAGCCCTCTCAGGCGGCGACGCTGATAGAGAAACTGGAACAGGCCGCCGGTGTTACTCTACCCGCAATGGCCACGACCAGACCCGGGCAGCCTCAACAATACGGCCGGCAGGAATTAATCAACCTGAGAGCCGCGGGAACGTTGACGGTCGAGCAGACCTTGAAAGCCTTCGCGGAGCAGCAGCCCGTTTATGACATGTTCTTCCCGAGTGGACAGGTAACAATGCTCTACTTCGCTTATCTGAAGCGAGACCCGGATTTGAACGACCCGAACCTTGTGGGCTGGAAAGACTGGGTGGATGTCTTCACAAACGGAGGGGCAAACAAGGGGCGTCCTGATATAGCTCCCAGAGACATACATCATCTGATATTCGGATTTATCTACTCCGAAGAGTACAGAAAACGCTTCGGCCAGCCCTGATGCGGTTCGAGTAGAGCGCTCGCGGGACGGAAGGTTAGAATCTTTAAATCAGTCGGCTCCTTGACAACTTTAAGCAAGTTGCCCGTAATCTAACGTCTCGGAAGCGACCTGCGGGAAAGTCCCCGTTGGTCTGCCGGGCATTTAGATTGGGAAACGAGGGGAGAAGAGAATGAAAAAGCGTCTGCTTTCCGCCGCTTTCACTTTGATTTTGAGCGTGGGCCTGTATGGCGCTCACGCGCCTGCGGCTTCGGCTCAGGCCGAGCAGCAGAGACAAAACGGCGGGCAACGGCAATCATCGCAGCTTCCGCCGGCCGAAGCCACCGTCACACTCAACGAGCAGTTTCTAAACTCTCTCCTTGACGCAGTCTTTACAAACCTGCGCGCGCCCAGCTTTCCCTTAACGCTCTCCAAAACGGATATTGAAAGCGCGCCGACAAATCGGCCGCAGGCATCAAACGCGCTTGCGCCTTCAAAGAGCATCAATCAATGCTCAAGCCAGATTATTCTGGAGCGGGAGATGAGCGGCGTCAGAACGGCTGTGCGCTTCGAGAACGGGCGCATCACAGCGCCGCTGGCCTTCACAGGCACATACAACACGGGGCTGCTGGGCTGTCTTCGCTTTCAGGGCTGGGCCGACACGGTCATCAACCTTGAATTCAAGCGCGAAAGGCAGACCCTGACGGCGCACGTCGATGTGGTGGACATACACCTGAGCGGCATCCCTCAGCTTGCCAACGGCGTGGTCGTGCAGATGGTTCAAAACGCCATTGACCAGCGCATCAACCCTATCGAAATCCTGAAGGCCGACCAGCTGACGACTCGGCTGCCAATCTCGGCGGCGGGCGGCGCTCTGCGACTCAGGGCCAAAGACCTGCGCCCGGAGATAGTCCCCGGCGCAGTACGCCTCCACATCATCTTCGAATTCATCCGCGCGGAATAAGAGAGCGAGACCACTAAATCACACCGAGAGACGCGAAAGAGAAGCGTACAGGATCACTTCTCTTTCGCGTCTCTCGGTGTGATTGGTGATTCAGCTTCTGATCTAATTTCTTGAGAGC
>DASVVZ010000099.1:0-4871 GCA_036389875.1 Pyrinomonadaceae bacterium | reverse complement strand
TGCGTCCTTCGCTGGCGATTGCCAGGCCGCAGGCCGGGAACGGGGATGCCGCGATAGACCTGGACGGATTCTTCGGTCTTCATCCTTCGCTCTCATCCTTTAAGCCGCTCTGGGACGCGAAGCGGCTGGCGATTGTGGACGCCGTGGGCTCGCCCGATAACACGCGCTCGCACTTCGACGCGCAGGATTACATGGAGTCCGCCACGCCCGGCGTCAAATCCACGCGGGACGGCTGGCTCAATCGCTATCTACAGTCCAGGCCGGACGAGCGCGCCACGCCTTTCCGCGCGGTCTCCATGACGCAGAACCTGCCGAGGGTTCTTCAGGGGCGCGCCAATGCACTGGCCATCTCAAACCTGGCGGACTTCACAATTCGCGCAGGCGCGTATTCGCAGAGCGTGCAGGGCGGCTTTGAAAGCATTTATGAAAGGAGCGCGCGCGACGTGCTCGGCGGAACCGGGCGCGAGACCTTCGAGGCGGTCAACTATTTGAAGAAGGTGAACCCGGCGCAGTACAGGCCTGAGAACGGCGCGCAGTATCCCCGCTCGCCTTACGGCAACGCGCTTCTACAGATCGCGCAGTTGATAAAAGCCGGAGTCGGGCTTGAAGTCGCTTTCACGGACGTGGGCGGTTGGGACACTCACGTTAATCAGGGCGGGGCGCGCGGCCAGTTGGCGTTTCGACTCGCGGACTTTGCCGCAGGCATCAGCGCGCTCGTCACAGACCTGGGCAGGCGCATGGACGACGTTCTCATACTCACCATGTCGGAGTTCGGGCGCACGGCGCGCGAGAACGGCAGTCGCGGAACCGACCACGGCCACGCCAACGCCATGTTCGCCATAGGAAATATGGTGCGCGGCGGGCGCGTTTACGGAGAATGGCCGGGACTCAAATCCGACAGGCTCTATGAAGGGCGCGACCTGGCGCTGACGACAGACTTCAGGGATGTCTTTGGCGAGATAGCGTCAAAACACCTTGGCAACGCGAACCTGCAAACAGTCTTTCCGGGCTACGGCCTGAACCCGTCGAAGTTTCGCGGCCTGCTCGGATAAGAACAGAAGCGGAAGTCAAAAGGGCAGAGGTGAAGAAAGGGCTTGATGCTCGTTCTTCACCTCTGCCCTTTTGGTCTTAATCAAAGCCCGCTGGCATTTCTCACGCCTAATCCTTATTATTCTTTAACAGGTAAATTGCGCGAGCGTTCATTCCGGATTCCGAAGGGGATTTGTCATATGACTTTCAGGCCACATGCCGTTCTTCGCGGGGGCGCAGCCGTCGTCACGGCTATCGCCGCGCTGCTTTTCACGGGACTTCATCCACGGCCGCAGGCGCAACAGGCTCAGCCGCAGCAAACTCAGCCGCAGCCCGCCAGCTTTTCACCGCAGCTTCTTTCGAAGTTAAATCGCATACAGCAGGCTGCGCTCACAAGCGACTACGCGCTCAGGCAGGTGAGCTACCTGTCCAACAACATAGGGCCCAGACTGAGCGGGTCGGCACAGGCGGAAGCCGCCGTTCAGTATGTCGCGGGCGAGATGCGCCGGCTGGGTTGCCAGGTGACGCTTGAGAAGGTGATGGTGCCGCACTGGGTTAGGGGAGAAGAGCAGGGCGCGCTCGTCAGTTGGCCGGGACAGGCCGTAGGAACTACGCAGAAGATTGTGCTGACCGCTCTAGGGGGCAGCGTCGCCACGCCGCCCGGAGGGCTGACCGCCGAGGTGTTGGTCGTCAACAGCTTCGACGAGCTGAATGTTCTTGGACGCCAGAGGGTCGAGGGAAAGATAGTCCTCTTCAACGTGAAGTTCGACGACCGCATGGCCAAGCAGGGCTACGGCGAAGCTGCTTACGGTCAGGCAGTAGTCTACAGGGGACGCGGCCCGAGCGCAGCCGCGCGTCTCGGCGCTGTGGCTTCGCTGATACGCTCCGTGGGCGGCGCACAATACCGCCTGCCGCACACGGGCTCCACGCGCTACTCTACGGACGCGCCGCAAATCCCCGCCGCAGCCGTCGCCGCAGAAGACGCAGACCTGCTGTCAGGTCTTGCTTCGCAGGGGCCGGTCAGCATGCGGCTGCTGCTCACGCCCAGGACTCTGCCGGACGCCGTGAGCTACAACGTTATAGCCGATTACAAGGGAACCGAGCGCCCAGAAGAGATAGTGATAGTCTCGGGCCATCTGGATTCGTGGGACCTGGGCACGGGCGCGATTGACGACGCCTCCGGCGTGGCCGTAAGCATGCAGGCTATTCAACTGCTCAGACAGTTAAAGCTTCGCCCGCGCAGAACAATACGCATGGTCGCGTGGATGAACGAAGAGAACGGGCTGGCCGGGGGCCGCGCATACGTCAAAGACTACGAGGCGCAGCTAAAGAACCACATCGCGGCGATAGAGATGGACAGGGGCGCGGGCCACCCGCTCGGCTATGCTGCGAAGATCAGCGCAGCGGCGCTTGAGATGCTGGCTCCTGTTTCAACCATTCTGGCAAGCTCGGGCGCGGGCCTGTCGCGCCGCGAAGAAGAGTCGCCGGAAGCCGACATCACGCCGCTTTCGCTCGCGGGTGTACCGGCCTTCGGGCTCTGGCAGGATGCGCGCACCTACTTCGACTATCACCACACCTCAGCCGATACCTTCGACAAGGTAGTGCCTGAGGAACTGGCGGAGAACGCAGCCGTCATGGCCGTGCTGGCCTATGCGCTCGCGGACACGCCGCAGCCGATTCCGAGATAATGCAGAAGCCGGAGTGCGGCAGCGATGAATTGAAAAGAGAGAAATAGCATTCAATCTTGAATGGTTTCTTCATTCATCGCTTCCGCGTTCCGACTTTTGACTCGCCTTTATGCTTCCGACGATTCTTCGTTATGATTCTCTGCCTTCTACGAATACGGAGGCGGCGCGTGCGGCAAGGATGGGCGCGCCGGAAGGGCTTTGCGTTATCTCTCGCGAGCAGACGGCGGGGCGCGGGCGGCGCGAGAGGGCCTGGAGCTCGCCCCTGGACGCGGGGCTTTACTTCAGCATCGTGCTGCGCCCGAAGATGGAGCAGCGGCTCTGGCCACTGCTGACGCTGATGGCTTCGCTCTCCGTTCACGACGCGCTCCTCGAAGCCTGTTCTCTCAAGACGGACATCAAGTGGCCGAACGACGTTTATGCGGGAGAGCGAAAGCTCTGCGGGATACTGGCGGAGACGGCCGAGTCGTATGCTGGAAGGGCAATCATAATCGGAATCGGTATTAACCTGAACGACGAGGCATTTCCTGAAGAGCTGAAAGCCTTGGCGACATCGGTTGAAGCCGAGTCGGGCGGTGCGGTTGACCGCGAGCGTTTGATTGAATCGCTCGTCGCCTCGCTCCTGAAAAAATATGAGGCGCTTCAGGAGCCCGGGGGCGCTCGTCTCATGCTGTGCGAATGGTCTGAGCGCTCGTCATACGCAATCAATAAGCCGGTGCGCGCCGAGCTGTCCGATGAGATTATAGAAGGCGTGACGCGCGGGCTTGAACCCGACGGCGCTTTGCGTGTAGAAACAGTTGCGGGCGACATCAAGTTGGTGCGCGCAGGAGATGTCTGGGCGCTGAGGGCGGACTTAAAGAGAGCCTGGGATGAGAAGCCAAAAGCCTAAGCGCATAATCCTGACCACCTACGGCTCGCTCGGAGACCTTCACCCATACGTAGCGCTCGCGCTTGAGCTGAAGCGGCGCGGCCACCGCCCCGTCATAGCCACGAGCCCCGTCTTCAGAGAAAAGGTGGAGCCGCACGGGATAGAGTTTCATCCGACCCGGCCGGATTTCCCTTCGCCCGAAGAGCATCCCGAATTGATGAAGGAGCTGACGCGCCGCGCCATGGACGCGCGAACGGGCTCGGAGTTCGTCACGCGCGAGCTGTTCGCGGCGCACGTGCGCGAGAGTTACGCGGATTTGACGCAGGCTGTGGAAGGCGCAGACCTCCTCATCACGCACCCGATTACTTTCGCTGGGCCGCTTGTGGCGCAGGTGACGGGCATCCGCTGGGCGTCGAGCATCCTTTCTCCTTTAATCTTCTTCTCGGCTTATGACACGCTGATTCCGCCGCACCTGGCGGGGATGGCAAAGCTCTTCTCATACATCCCCGTGCCGCTCAATCGCTTGATGCAGTCTGTCGCAAAGCGCAGCATCAAGCCCTGGTTCGAGCCCGTAGAGAGCCTCCGTAAAGAGCTAGGTCTGCCGTACAGGGGGATTCCCGTCTTCGAGGGACAGAATTCGCCCGAGATGGTGCTGGCCATGTTCTCAAAGGTTCTGGCGGAGCCGCAGCCGGACTGGCCGCCCAACACGCACGTCACGGGCTTCTGCTTTTACGATAAGCTTGAGGCCAGAGACGAGCCGGCAGAGCTTCAGCCCGAGCTTGAAGAGTTTCTACAAAAAGGCAGTCCTCCGATTCTCTTCACGCTGGGCAGTTCGGCTGTCTGGAACGCGGAAAGCTTTTACCAGGAGAGCGTGGAGGCGGCCGTCAGTTTGGGCGAGCGCGCGGTGCTGCTTATAGGCCCCGAGGACAATCGCCCGCGTAATCTTCCCGAAGGCTGCGCCGCCTTTGAATATGCTCCCTACGGCGAGATTATGCCGCGCGTAAAACTGGTGGTTCATCAGGGAGGCGTGGGCACAACTGCGCAAGCATTGCGTGCCGGGCGGCCCGCGCTCTTTGTCCCGTTCAGTCATGACCAGCCGGACAACGCCTGGCGGGTCATGCAGCTGGGAATCGCACGAATGCTGACGCGCAAGCAATACAAGGCCCCTCGCGTCGCAAGAGAGCTGAAAGCCTTGCTCTCGGACCCCGAAGTGGCGCGCAGAGCCGAAGAGACTGGCGCTCTGATCAGGCGGGAAGACGGCGCGGCCCGCGCTTCCGAGTTGATAGAAA
>DASVVZ010000098.1:0-7591 GCA_036389875.1 Pyrinomonadaceae bacterium | reverse complement strand
AGGATTAAGCTTTCAGGGCGATTGCGCTTCAGATGGTAAAGACCGAAAACCGGAGAACGATGAGGTTGTTCAGGACACGGCCCCTTGCGCTGCTACTGCTCTGTAGCGTCTTCGTTATAATCATTCCGCCGTCTTCTATTCCGGCAACCGGGCAGAAGAGCGCGCGGACGAGGGACGAGCCCGCGCGCCCGGCGGGCGCATACACGAACCCCGTCTTCAACGCGGATTTCCCGGACCCGACTGTCATACGCGCTTCAGACGGGTTCTATTACGCCTACGCCACGCAGACGGAGATAGAGGGCCGGACAATCAACATACAGGTAGCGCGCTCCGAAGACCTGGTTAGCTGGAAGCACATGGGCGACGCGCTGCCCGTGAAGCCAGCGTGGGCAAACAAGACGCAGAAGTTCTGGGCTCCGCACGTCAGCCAGCACGGCGACACCTTCTACATGTATTACTCGGCTGACCCGAACACCCTGACGGGCCTTTGCCTGGCGGTCGCAACTGCTAAAAGCCCCCTCGGGCCTTTCACGGACAAGGGGTCGCCTTTGAAGTGCGGGGAGAGCTTCATCAACATAGACCCTATGGCCTATGACGACCCCGCCACGGGAAAGCGGCTGCTCTACTGGGGCTCTGGCTTTCAGGCGATAAGGGTGCAGGAGCTGGCGGCGAATCGCATCGGCTTCGCGCCCGGCAGCCAGCCCGTAGAGCTTGTCAAACCCATCAAGGATGAGAGTCCCGACAACTACATGCGGCTGATTGAAGGCGCTTGGGTGGTTAAACGCGGAGGCTACTATTATCTCTTTTATTCCGGCGATAATTGCTGCGGCGACAAGGCTCATTACGCGGTGATGGTCGCGCGCTCTAGAAGCGCGACTGGCCCGTTCCGGACGCTGGCCGAGGCTACCGGAAAATCCACGAGTGTTATCCTTGAGAAAAATGAGCGCTTCATTGCGCCGGGCCACAACTCTATAGTGACGGACGCGTCTGGCCAGGACTGGATTTTCTACCACGCGATTGATTCAAAGGAGCGGCTGCTCAAGAGCAACATCGAAGGCGACAGGGACGTGCGGCGAATCATGCTGATGGATCGCATCAGCTATCGCAACGGATGGCCGCAGGTTGAAGGAGGCACGCCGTCAGTTGCCGGGCGCAATGCGCCTGCCGCACGGGGGCGGCGCACCGGGAAACCTTAAAAGGGGGGAAGCCAAAGCGGCATGAATCGCAGACGAATCACGCTCGCCGACGGGCGTTACCTGATTTTCTATACCTTCGAGGAAGCGGAGGCCGAAGCGGTCTCCCGTACGAAGGCCGAAGCAAAGCCTGCGGAGCCCGAGGCCGTGTCCGAGGCAGAGGAGGAGCGCGGTGTCTGAGCTTCGCTGGAATCCACTCATGGGCGAATGGGTGGCCACGGCCACGCACAGGCAGGAGCGCACCTTCATGCCTCCTGCCGACTTCTGTCCCTTGTGCCCTACAAAGCCCAACGGGTTTCCGACGGAGGTTCCCGAAAGCGACTATGACCTTGTGGTCTTCGAGAACCGCTTTCCTTCGCTCAGGCCGGACCCGCCCGAACCGGCAGTTGAAGCCACGGAGCTTTATCCGGTGCGGCCCGGCCAGGGCGTCTGCGAAGTCGTGCTCTACTCGCCGCGTCACACCTCTACCCTGGCCGAAGAGCCAGTGGAGCAGATTTACAAGCTGATACAGGTCTGGACTGATCGCTTTAAGGAGCTGGGCGAGCTTCCCTTCGTTGACTACGTCTTCGAGTTCGAGAATAAGGGAGAGGCCATAGGCGTCACGCTTCATCACCCGCACGGTCAAATCTATGCCTACCCCTTCATCCCGCCGCGCATAGAGCGCGAGCTTGAGCAGTCGCGCTCGCATCACTCGGGCACGGGCCGCTGCCTGCTCTGCGACATCGCGGCCGAAGAGCGGCGCGACGGGCGCAGGGTTGTGGCCGAGAACGGCTCCTTTGTCGCCTACGTCCCGTTCTTCGCGCGCTACCCGTACGAGGTTCACATAAGCTCTCTGCGCCACCTTCAGGCGCTGACGGACATGAAGGATGCCGAGCAGCGCGATTTGGCGGAGATTCTGAAGATGGTGCTGGTCGCTTACGATAAGCTCTTTAATCTCTCCTTCCCCTACATGATGGTGCTTCATCAGAGGCCGACCGACGGCGGCGCTTATGATTACTACCATTTCCACATAGAGTTTTATCCGCCGCTTCGCACCGCCACGAAGCTGAAGTACCTGGCGGGGAGCGAGACCGGAGCGGGCATGTTCATCAACGACACGCTGGTTGAAGAGAAGGCGGCCGAGCTGCGCTCGAAGCTTGCGCCCGTCGCCTGGAAGGGCTCGAACGATGGTTGACCGCGAGCTAGTGCGCGACCGCTTCCGCGAAATGTTCGGCGGCACTGAGCCCCGCCTTTTCAGCGCGCCCGGCCGGGTCAATCTGATAGGAGAGCACACGGATTATAACGACGGCTTTGTGCTCCCCATGGCCATAGAGTGCGAAGTCGTGGTGGCGGCCAGAAGTAACGACCATAGAAGGGTACGCGTTCATTCTCTCAACGCAGACCAGCGCGCGGAGTTCGACCTGGATAATCCGGGACCGAAGATGCGCGGGCTCTGGGTTGATTACGTGGAGGGCGTGGCGCAGTCTCTGATGGCGCGCGGCGTCATACTGGGCGGCGCAGACCTGTTGCTCCTGTCAGATGTACCGGCAGGGGCGGGGCTCTCATCCTCGGCGGCGCTTGAAATATCTACTGGCCTTGCGCTCATGGAGGTTTCCGGCGCTGCGGTTGATAAAGTCGAGCTGGCGCTCGCGGGACAGCAGGCCGAGCACCTTTACGTGGGAACCAAATGCGGCATCATGGATCAGCTCGTAGCCGCGTGCGCGCTCGAAGGCCACGCGCTCCTCATAGATTGCCGCTCGCTTGAGACGACGCAGATTCCCGTTGATACTTCAAGCACCGTGGTCGCAATCTGTGACACGGGCGTCAAGCACGAGCTGGCCTCTTCGGAGTACAACGCCAGGCGCGCAGAGTGCGAGCAGGGAGTCGGGATTCTCAGGCGAGTACGGCCGGAGATCCGCGCTCTGCGCGACGTGAGTCCGGAAGAGTTCGAGCGCTACGAAGAGATGCTGCCGGAGCCTGTTCGCTCTCGTTGCCGCCACGTCGTGACCGAGAACGCGCGCACCCTCAAGGCCGCCGATGCTCTGAGAGCGAGCGACTTCGAAGAGATTGGTCGATTGATGCGCGCAAGCCACGCATCATTACGTGATGATTACGAGGTGAGTTGTGCCGAGCTTGACGTGATGACGGAAGTCGCAGGCTCAATCGAGGGCGTTTACGGAGCGCGCATGACGGGGGGCGGCTTCGGCGGCTCAACCGTTAATCTCGTACGCCGCGAGGCTTTGAAAGAATTTCAGGAAGAGGTCGTTGCCGGTTATAATAAACGCACACGCAGGACTCCAACCATCTATATTTCAGAGCCGGGTGCGGGCGCCAGGGAGATTGCCTGAACGAACCAGACGCATGGCCCGAAAGAGCTGATGTCCAAGACGCGTATCAAAGATGTGGCACGAGAGGCTGGCGTATCCATCGCCACGGTCTCACACGTTATCAACAACACGAGGGTCGTCTCAGAGCCGACCCGGCAGAGGGTGATGCGTGCCATAGAGGACTGCAACTACTACCCGAACGCGAACGCGCGCAGTCTTGCTTCGGGGCGCAGTAACACGCTCGGGCTTCTCATCTCGGACATCTCTAACCCCTTCTTCCCGGACCTCGTTAAAAGCATAGAGACGGTGGCCTTCGAGAAAGGCTACGACGTGATTCTGTCGAACACGGATTACGACGCCGAGCGGACTGTTAATTACGTCAGGCGCTTTATAGAGCGAAAGGTGGCGGGCGTCGCCCTGATGACTTCCGAGCTTGATACGGAGTTAATAGAGGAGCTTGCGCGCTTTCATGTTCCGGTCGTCTTTCTTGACCTCGGGTCTGCCGGAGTCTGCATGAGCAATCTGGTCGTAGATTACGAGGCGGGAATCGAGGAGGCCATCAATCATCTGGTCTCGCTCGGCCACAGTAAGATTGCTTACATAGGCGGCCCGTGCCACCTGCGCTCGGCCGCCAGAAGGTTCAGGGCCTTTTGTGATTCGATGTCGCGGCACCTGCCCGGCTCTCTCCCGCTCATGATGTACGAGGCCGACTTCCGTTTCACTGGAGGCAGGCGAGCGGCTCGGCGCATGCTCGACTCGGGCGAGCTTCCGACAGCCGTCATAGTCGCAAACGACATGATGGCGCTCGGCGCTATAGAAGAGTTCAGGGAGAGCGGGGCCCATGTGCCCGCAGACATTTCCGTCGTGGGCTTCGACGATATAGCGTTTGCGGCTTTGAGCAGCCCGCCCCTGACGACCATCTGCCTGCCGCGCAGGGAGCTTGGCCGCGAAGCCGTGGAAGCGCTGCTGGCGACCATTGAGCACCCCGAAGGGCAGGGTGTGGAGATGAAAATCCCCACGCACCTCGTGCTGCGCGATTCAACGGGGCCTCCTGCACGCTAAAGCATAATTCATAAAGGACTGGGAATAATCATGAGAAGAACTTCTCTTAAGCACTGGCTTCGTCCTATAAACGCGGCGCTGCTGCTGGCGCTCATTGTGACGGCGGGAGCGGCACAGCGTCGCCAGACTTATACCAACCCTGCGATGGCAGGCGATCTTCCAGACCCGTCAATCATACGCATAGGTCAGGATTACTGGGCCACGGCGACCACTTCAGAATGGGCGCCGGAGTTTCCCATACTGCACTCGCGCGACATGGTCAACTGGGAGGTGGTCGGGGCGGTTTTCAGGAAGCGGCCCGATTGGTCTGTCGGAAGCTACTGGGCTCCGGAAATCTCTTATGATCGTGGCCGCTTCTACATCTATTACGCGGCGCGTAAAAAAGGCGGGCCGCTCTGCGTTGCCGTCGCGACCTCCAACCGCCCGCAGGGGCCTTACACAGACCACGGGCCTCTGGTCTGTCAGGAGGTGGGCTCGATTGACGGTTTCCCTGTGACGGATGAGAACGGGCGTCGCTACCTGCTCTGGAAAGAGGACGGCAACAGCGTCAGCAAGCCCACGCCCATCTGGGCTCAGCCCCTGTCGGCCGACGGGACGAAATTGGTGGGCGAGCGCAGGGAGCTGTTTCACAACGACCAGCCGTGGGAGAAGCACGCCTCTCTGCCCTACGGCGATTTGGTCGAAGGCCCTGCCGTGGTGCGACGCAACGGATACTTTTATATCTTCTATTCCGGCAACTTCTGCTGTGCGCGCGAATGCAACTACATGATCGGCGTGGCCCGCTCGCGCAAGCTGCTCGGCCCCTGGGAGAAGAACCCGGCCAACCCGATCATGCGCGGAAACGAAACATGGAAGTGCCCGGGCCACGGCACCGTCATCACAGATCAGCGCGGGCGAGACTTCCTCTTTTATCACGCCTACAAGGCTGATGATTTCGTTTACGTGGGACGCCAGGCGATGCTGGACGAGATTCAGTGGGGCGCGGACGCATGGCCTACGATTAACGGCGGGCGCGGGCCGAGCCGTACTGCCGTCTCGCCCTTTGGCGCTACGGACCGCAGGGCCGAATATTCTTTCTTCGACGATTTCCTCTCGCCGCGCATAGGTCTCGGCTGGCAGTGGCCGCAATCGGACGAGCCGCAGATTCAGGTCGAGAGACGAGCGGGCGGCCAGCTCCTTCTCGCGCCTTCGGCCACAAGCCAGAGCAAGAACCCGGTCGTCAGCGCAGTCATAGCTCGCCCAACTACCACGGGCGATTACGTGGCTACGGCCGGGGTCGATACGAGGGGGATGCGCCAGGGCCTGCTTGCCAGCCTCTCTGCGTACGGCGACAACGAGAATGCACTGGGGCTGAGTGTAAGCGACGGCCAGCTTACTGTGTGGCGTATCGAGAAGGGAAATAAGCTGACGGTTGCGCAGGCGCAGGCACCCGCCGCCGGCGCTCCCGTGCAGCTACGCATGACGGCAAAGGACGGATATCTTTATCGCTTCGCTTTCAGCCGGGACGGGCGGCAGTGGACGGACATAGGCGGGCAGGTTGACGGAAGCTACCTGCCGCCCTGGGACAGGGGCGTGCGCGTGGCCCTGACGGCTGGCGGAGCGCAGACGGCGCCCGCCCGCTTCGACTGGCTGCGCATCACGCCTTCGCGCTGAGCGGCAAGGCGCTTTCGGCAGCATAAATGTTGAATCATTGGAGATCACGAGACATGAAAACTTTCGCTAGCTCAAGAGGACTTACTTCCATCCTGATAATGGTTGTCGCCTGCCTGCTCACTCTTTCCAGTTGCGCAAAGCAGGGCAGTCGCGGCGGCTCTTCGGGACAGGGAGGCAAGCTCAAGGTCGGCTTCTCGCAGATGGAAGAGAACAATCCGTGGCGCATAGCCGAAACCAACAGCATGCGTGACGAGGCCAAGAAGCGCGGCGACAAATTCGAGCTTATCGTCACCAACGCCCAGGGCCAGACCTCCAAGCAGGTCTCGGACGTGGAGGATTTGATAGCGCAGCGAGTGGACGCCATCTTCCTTGCGCCGCGCGAGTTCGAGGGCCTGGGCTCCGCCTTGCAGCGCGCCAGGGAGGCGAAGATTCCCGTCTTCCTGATCGACCGAGAGGCCGCGGGCAAGCCAGGCGAAGATTTCGTGGCCTTCCTGGGCTCAAACTTCGTGGAGCAGGGCCGGCGCGCCGGCGAGTGGCTGGTTAAAAACTCCAACGGCAAGGCGGGGATCGTGGAGCTGACGGGCACGGCCGGCTCAAGTGTCGCTCGCGACCGCTCGCAAGGCTTCAACGACGCCATAAAGAGCTCTGCCGACATGAAGATTCTCACCTCGCAGACCGGAAACTTCTCGCGCGCCGAGGGCCAGAAGGTGATGGAGAACATCATTCAGGCCCACGGCAAGGCCATCACGGCCGTTTACGCGCACAACGACGAGATGGCGCTCGGAGCAATCCAGGCGCTCAAAGCCGCCGGCATGAATCCCGGCAAAGACGTGCTGATTGTCTCCGTTGACGGCGAGAAGGCCGCGCTCGAATCGATCATGCGCGGCGAGATGAACATCACCGTCGAGTCCAACCCGCGCTTCGGCCCGCTGGCCTTCGACACCCTTGAGAAATATCTGAGGAAGGAGTCGATTCCGCCCAAGATAATTCTGGAAGACAGGTTCTTCGATTCAACGAACGCCGCGCAGTTCGTCAACGAAGCGTACTAAAAGCAAGTGACAGGTTCCGGGTGCAGGGTTTTCGCTAAAAGAAAATCCCTGCACCCGGCACACAACATCCGACACCTATTCTTATGAGCACAAACGAGCCGCTCCTGCGAATGGAGGGAATCACAAAGAGCTTCGCGGGCGTCAGGGCGCTCTCCGGCGTTGACCTTCAACTTGAGCGCGGCGAGGTTCACGCCCTCGTGGGTGAAAACGGCGCGGGCAAGTCCACGCTGATTAAGATTATGACGGGCGCTTACACGCGCGACGGCGGCGAGATGTTTCTGGAAGGCAGGCCCGTGGAGTTTCGCTCGCCCGAAGAGGCGCAGGACGC
>DASVVZ010000097.1:0-3989 GCA_036389875.1 Pyrinomonadaceae bacterium | reverse complement strand
GGGCGGCGGGTCTTTGAAAGACCCGCCGCCCCTTATCATTAAAGCGCATCCTACATGTTTCTATATAAGACTCCGCTTTTACTGCCGCGTCGTGTCGAGCCTGTTCGCAAGGTGATTGCTAAAACGGCTCGACCCATTGTGTCTGTTTCCGGACTCGTGGTCAGCTTTTCTTGCTCGGGCTACTTCCCTGAGGCTTTCTCGCGTCTCAGTGACTCACCCTCTAATTTTGACTCGCCTTCTATTTTTTGAACGTCAACATCCGTCCTATGTACCACATCTCGCACCTGCTCGGTTCGCTTGTTAACGTCCTTGTTGACCACGACTTCCTCTACCACCCGCGCGTTCTTTGCGACGACGGCTTCCTCTGCCCTTTCCGTCACTTCGATTGTGCCTTCCCGGAATGCGTTGTCGGCGCTGCTCACGGGCCTGTCTACGGGCCTGCGCTCGACATTGACGTGTTCCTCACGCAATCGCACTTCTTCTTCGACGGGCGTTTCCGTAACCTTGCTGGTAACACGCACGCCCCCCTTCTCAACTTCTCGCTTGCCGACGCGTAACTCTTCTTCGACAACCGGTATGACTGCCTCTTTGTCTCTCAACTCGGCATCGACATTTTGCACCTGCCCGCCGACGTAATCTTTATTCCTTTTACTCACTTATAACCCTCCATGAATGATGTTCGACAAATTATCTGGACGGTGAACGCGTAAGTTTCTATGGCGATACGCGTTCACCACTAATTCTTCCATGCCTGTTATCAAAGGCTATGCCGCGCTGTGTCAAAGGGACGTGCGATTTAGCTTTTCACCTTTATTTCAGCGCGAAAATATTCTGTGGTACACACTTTGCAAAAATCGGCTGGCGGTAGTTTTAGTGAAGCAAAATGATACGGGTTTACGACAGGGCTTAGCTGTATGAAATTGCTTTACTAATGAAGGGCCGCTGGTCAGTAGTAATACTCAAGTTACGCTGTAACTGCTGAGCTAGAGCCAGAGTCAGGCAGAGACATAGCTGGTTAATTGAAAAGGAATAATTCTATGAGTCAAGCTAGAGGCGCGTTAATTGTCACGGACTTTGATGGCCTGCGCGGCACTATAGAGGAAGCGCCGCAGGAATTACATCGTAGTGGCCAGGAGCAGGTGGTCGTACGCTTCGAGAACGGCCAGCAGATCGTCGTCTCTACAGATAAGCTGATACAGCGGCAGGACGGAAGTTTCTTCCTCCCCTTCAGCATAAGCCAGCCCGAGCGTCGGCAAGCTCAGGGAGACCGCGACGAAGAGACTCTGGTCGTGCCGGTGGTGGCGGAAAAGTTGGAAGTGCAGAAACGCGTGGTGGAGCGCGAAGGCGTGCGTATCAGGAAGATAGTTCGTGAGCATGAAGAGGTGGTCGACGAACCGCTCATGCACGAGGAAGTACAAGTCAAGCGAGTCCCCATTAATCGAGTGGTTGACGGCCCCATTCCCGTGCGGCATGTGGGCAACACTATGATCGTCTCCTTGTTGGAAGAGGTGCTGGTGGTAGAGAAGCGCCTCATGCTTAAAGAAGAGCTGCATATCACAAAAGAGGAAGTGGAAACCTACAAGCCGCAGCGCGTAACTCTCCGCAGCGAAGAGGCAACCGTCGAGCGTGTCAATGAGCAGGAGCAGCAGCTTAGAGACAATAGGGATGCGTCTTCTAAGTGATGGCGCAAATGGAGGGGAAGATAATGGCAAAAACAGTGACCGGGCTATTTGATAATCACGGGGCGGCACAGAGCGTTGTGCGGGAATTACTGGCCGCCGGATTCAGACAGGACGACATAAGCATCATGGCGGCGAAGGAGGCTGAGCCTCAGGCGGGGGGCGCAGCCGTCGAGTATGTTGAAGAGAGCGGTGAAGAGCAGGTAGAAGACATGGCTAAAGGGGCGGGCGCGGGCGCTGCGATAGGCGGCCTGGCCGGCCTGGTGGCGGGTCTTGCTTCACTGGCCATACCGGGTTTCGGCCCGATCATAGCCGCCGGTCCTATTGCCGCCTTCATCGCGGGCACCGGGATAGGTGCCACGATTGGCGGTCTTATCAGCGGCCTAACTCGTCTTGGAGTGCCCGAAAAAGAGGCGCAGCATTATGCGGAGGGCGTGCGGCGCGGCGGGATGCTGGTCAACGTCACCGCGCCGGATGAATTGGCCGCCCGCGCCGTAGAGATTATGAAGCGGCACAACCCGGTCGAGATTAATAAACGTGCTGCGCAGTGGCGCGAAGAGGGCTGGCAGGGCTTCGACACGAAAGCGACGAGCACAGCCTTTAGCGCGTTCGTTGGTGACGGCAATAAGCGGGCTGGCGTAGCTTCGGATGACGTGACGTCAGAGCACGAGCGTATTCCCATCGAGTCTTTGAATGCAGGACCGGGCGAGATAGCCCTGCCGGTAGTTGAAGAAAGGTTGGAGGTCGATAAACGCGAGCGAGACAGAGGCGGCGTTCGTGTCGAAAGCCACGTCACGGAGACGCCCGTTGAGCAGGATGTTCAACTCCGCGAAGAGCACATTAATGTTCAGCGCAGGCCCGTTGATTACACCTTCCACGGGACGGAAGGCGAGGCGTTCAAAGAAGCGATGGTCGAGATCAGGGAGGCTTACGAAGAGCTGATCGTCAATAAGAAGTCCCGTGTGGTGGAGGAGGTCGTCATCGGCAAAGAGGTAGAGGAGCGCACCGAAACCGTGCGCGAGACTCTGCGCCGCACGGACGTAGAGGTTCAGCCCATAGAGCCGGAGAGGGCAAAGGGCGCCACACCGGACGGGTCACAGGAAGGCCCGAATAAGGCTCGATAAATGAGATTGTAAGTTTTCGTAAACACTCGGGAGGGAATCAATGAAGGGGAAACGCGAACCGGTTAAAAATTTCAAGACTGGAATGCTGGGACTGATCATAGCTCTTCTGCTTCTGGTCGTGCCCGCTTACGCGCAGAACAACAACGCCCCTGCACAGGGGCAGGATAACAGAACGACTTCCACGCGCACTGAAACCAGAAGCGACGATAACAGGCAGGAGGAGAAACGCGACCGTGATTGGGGATGGCTGGGTCTGCTCGGCCTGGGCGGCCTGCTGGGCCTGATGCCTCGAAAGCGCGTGCCTGTTGTTCATCAGGTGAAAGAACAGAGGGACGTTCGCCCGGATGTTCCTCCCGGAGACCGGCGATAAAAAGCTGCTCTGGGCTCGCAAGAAGGGAACGAAACTTAAAGCCCCCTTATGAAGCTTTTGACCGCAGCTCAAGGCGCTCGGCCGAGCCTAAAGAAGCGCCCGCTGAAAAAAATTGGAGGAAAGAGAACCAGCGGGGAAGGGTGAGACAAGGCGTAATAGAAAAAGCGTCTCACCCTTCATCCGTTATACCTGATAACCCGGCCAGAAGTTGGCGTAGTAACGTGACAGCAATGCTCATCAAAGCATAGCTTTTGCTGGCTGACCTGGTTCCTTGCCGCTCTTACCACCCGCTACGGCAGAACAGGTTTTCGATGTGCAGGAAGAGACGGAACCCGGGCGGCCGGCGGCGCGGCCAAAAGGTTAGGCGCGAACGTCACTAGCAGCTACGATTTTCTATAGGGCTTCAAGACCACATTCGCGCCCCGGCGCGCAACTCGCCGACTTACTTCGACAGATCCATCCGGCACCCTTTAACCTGGGAAATCTACGCCGCACGCTACACTTTATTTGAGGGAATTTTGCATGATGCGCTAAACTTTTCTTGATTATTTTTGCCTTGAGCGTTAACCTGAGGTCTCATGAAAGAACTGACCACATCACAGGCCGCCGACCGCTTGGGAGTTGGTAAGTCTACTGTCAATCTATGGTGCAGGCGCGGCTTCTTTCCTAACGCGAGAAGTGAAGAGACCCCACGGGGGCCTGTGTGGCTTATTCCCGAGAGCGATCTGGAGGGATTTGAGCCGCCGAAGATGGGAAGGCCTCCGAAACCTGAAACAGAGCGGGCCAGCATAAAAAAGGCTATTTCCAGATGGGAAG
>DASVVZ010000096.1:0-1647 GCA_036389875.1 Pyrinomonadaceae bacterium | reverse complement strand
CGTATAGATATTGCGGGGCGCGCCAGGGACTGTTAAAAGCTGAAAGCCAGGGCAGGTATCGACCTCGCGCGCGTGTTTTGTCTCCCCCATTCTGTATTCTTCAATTCCAGGGACGCCCAGAGCTCTTCGGCGGGCCGCAATTATGAAGCGCTGCGAAAACTGCAATCTCATCACGACGGACGAGCATACCTTCTGCCCTGACGACGGGCGGCAACTCGTCGCGGATGAAGTTGCCACGCGTCTTCAGGAAGCCCTGGGCACGAAATACTCTCTTACGGAGTTAATCGGCAAAGGCGCTATGGGCGCCGTCTATCGCGCACGCCACCGTGACCTGGACGACGTGGCCATAAAGGTCATGCTCGGCCCGCCCGATAACCAGCAGCTTTCCGAAAGATTCATACGCGAGGCTCGCGCGCTTCGTAAGCTTAGACACCAGCACGCCGTCACCATCTACGACGTTGACCGCTCGACGCCCGGCCTGACCTACATGGTGATGGAGATGATTGCGGGCAGCAACCTGCGCGAAGACTTGCGCGAGCGGGGCCGGTTGACGCTGGACGAGGTGATGGAGATTGCGGCTGCCGTGTGCGGCGCGCTCCAGGCGGCGCACGAGCGCGGCATCATACACCGCGACATCAAGCCAGATAACATACTGATGGCCCAGGAGACGACCATCACCGGGAAAGTCCTTCGCACCATCAAGATTGCGGACTTCGGGATAGTCAAGCTCAGAGGCAACCAGCGCGGCGGCGAAGCCTCCATCAGGCTCACTCAATACGGCACGCCTATAGGCACGCCCTTCTACATGTCGCCCGAGCAGTGGTTCGGTGAAGGCGCGGGGATAACGGCTCTCGATGGCCGCACGGACATCTACGCTCTGGGCTGCACGCTCTACGAGCTGCTCGCCGGACGCACGCCCTTTATAGGCAACACCACTTCTGACCTGCGCCGCCAGCATCTTGAGCGCGAGGCGACGCCGCTTCATCTTGTCGCCAAGAACGTGCCCGAGCCCGTCAGCCGCGTCATCATGCGCACGCTCGCAAAGGACAGGGACGAGCGCTTTCAATCGGTCGCGGAGTTCGCCAGTGAACTCAAGCGCGCTTATGACGAAAGCTTTGGCAAGACGGCTTCGACTACGCGCAGCCAGCTTCTCTCCAAACAACTGACGGAGACCATAGACCCCGCGCAACAGACTGCTCCCGATCCGCCTTCGCCCAGATCCGACAGGCAATCGACTATGGAGGTGCTGCCGTTTGCGCAGCCGCCGCAACTCTTCAGCGAGATGGCCCGGACGCAGGATGACCAGCAGGAGCCTATGCCGATTCGACTGGCCAAGGCCGTGGAAGAAGCGCGCCGCCGCATAGACGAGGAGCAGCGACAGACCGAAGAGGAAGTACGAAGGGCAGAGGAAGAAGCAAGACTCGCCGAAGAGGCGCGCCTCGCCGAGGAAGCGCGATTGGCCGAGGAAGCCAGGCAAAGGGCGGAGGAAGAAGAGCGCCAGCGCGCGGAAACGCAGGCGAGAGAGAGAGCCGAAGCGGAGGCGCGCAGGGCTGCCGAGGAGGCCGAAGCGAAAAGAAAGAAGGAGGAGGAGGAGGCGCGCCTACGCGAGGAAGAAGAGCGCCGCCTGGCGGCAGAAGAAAGACGCCG
>DASVVZ010000095.1:0-15568 GCA_036389875.1 Pyrinomonadaceae bacterium | reverse complement strand
GGTCGTACGAATCGCTGGTAAAAGCTCTCCGCTTTAACCAGCCAGCCTTACACGGATCGTCCCCGGCCGAATATTTCGTGCCGGGGACGCTTTTTAACTTTTAAGTACAAAACCGGTCTGCTGATGGAGCCACGGAAGATTGCCCCGGCTCTTATCAGATAGGCTGCGCCGTCTTAAATCCACGCGCGTCAAGTATTACTCGCCTTGAAAGCAGACGCCCCGCCGCGCTGCTCTTTAGAAAAGCCGTCTCTCGACCTCCCCTGCTGCCAATAACCTTACACAACTAATACAATTGAGGGGACAAACCTGAGTTACTCTATCATCTAAGTAAATGTACACATCTTAACAGACGGGGAACACTCAGCTTGAGCAACGAAACAATCACCAGTATTCAACGGCGAACAGGCATCAATTGGGCAACCTGTATCACTATGGTCATTTTTCATGTGGGCGCGCTTGCGGCGCTCTTTATGGTTAGCTGGCCTGTAGTCATTGTCACCCTCTTTCTCTGGTGGCTCGCAGGCGGCTTGGGCGTGGGCGTCGGCTACCACCGCCTGCTCACTCATCGCGGCTTCAAGACGCCGAAACTGGTCGAGTATTTCCTGACCGTTTGCGCCACGCTGGCTCTGGAATCCGGCCCTATCGCATGGGTGACGACGCACCGCATCCATCATGCGCATACGGACGCTCCCGGAGACCCGCACACTCCGCGCGACGGTAGCTGGTGGGCGCACATGGGCTGGGTGCTGACCGGCACGGCGCAGCGTTACGACAAGACTGTGCGCGAGCGTTACGCTCCCGATTTGATGAAAGACCCTGTGCATCGGTGGTTGGAGAAATGGTACTTCGTGCCGCTCATAATTCTAGGCATAGTGCTTCTGGCTGTCGGCGGCTGGCCGATGCTCTTCTGGGGAATCTTCTTTCGTGTGACTCTGGGCTTTCACGGTACATGGCTAGTCAATTCGGCGACTCACCTGTGGGGCAAGCGGCGGTTTGAGACCACGGACGATTCGCGAAACAGCTGGTGGGTTGCGCTCCTCAGCTTCGGCGAGGGCTGGCACAATAATCATCACGCGCATCCGCGTGCTGCTCGCCACGGCCTCACATGGTACGAAATTGACTTTAACTGGTGGAGCATACAAGTGCTACGCCTTCTGGGGCTGGCCAAATCAATCAAGCTTATCCGCGCCGATACCAGATGAATCGTACAGTCTATTTCTGAAGATTAAGTAGCGGGACAGCTTGAAATCAAAACAAGCAATTCACTGCCGCCGCAGAGACGCAGGGTGTCGCAGAAGGGGCGCTGAGAGTTAAGCATTCAATTCCTCTCTGCGTAATCCTGCGCGTCTCTTCGGCTTCTGCGGCGGCGATTGATTTTGAAGAGGAATTTTAATGAAAGCGCTGCTTGTCCATCCTGAATTTCCCGACACCTACTGGAGCTTTCGCCACGCTCTCACTTTCGAAGGAAAGCGCGCGACCTTTCCGCCTCTCGGGCTAGAGCCATGAGATTAAGCATCATCGCCAGAACTTCGCTCAGGCAGTCACACTGGCGGCGATGGGTTATCACTTTCGCAAGCTAACAGAGACGGTTTAGCCCTCTATAGCTCGTACCAGTATAAGAGGCGGCTCCTGTTGTTTCGGCCATGTCCGGGTGCGGCTGCTTTTCATGTAGAATGAGGGCAGCCGCTTTCTCATTTTACGCGTGTGAAATCATTATGCTTTCCGTCTCAGAAGCCATCAGCATAGTCAAAGAGCAGACACGTGCGCTGCCGCCTGAAGAGCTGGAGATGGTGTCGGCTATGGGCCGCGTGCTGGCCGAGGATGTGATTGCGGATACGGATTTACCGCCGTTCGATAGGGCGCAGATGGACGGCTATGCTCTGCGCGCTGCGGATTGTGAGAATGTTCCGGCGAGGCTTCGCGTAGCGGGCGAGGCGGCTGCGGGGCGCGGCTGGCACGAGACTTTGCAGCCGGGCGAGGCCGTGAGGATTATGACGGGCGCGCCCGTGCCTGCGGGCGCTGACAGCGTGCAGCAGGTTGAACTGACCCGCGAGCTTGATGAGGGCAGAGCGGTCGAGATTTCAAAAGCCACCGTGCCGGGCCAGTTTATAATCAAACGAGCCAGCGAGATTAGGCGCGGGCAGACGGTTCTTCTAAGCGGCGAGGAGATTAACGCGGCGCGCATGGCTGTCCTGGCATCCTTCGGTTATGCGAAGGTTCGTGTGGGCGCTCTCCCGCGCGTAGCCGTCCTGGCAACGGGGACGGAGCTTGTCCCCGTCAATGAAACGCCGGGCAGGGATGAGATACGAGACTCGAACACCTTTTCGCTGGGGGCTTATGCGGCGATTGCCGGAGCGCGCGTGGAGCGGCTTGAGCTTGCGTCCGACGACCTGGAACTATTGAAGCGCGAGATAAGCGTGGCGGCTGAAAGGGTAGATGCGCTTATTCTTTCGGGCGGCGTTTCTATGGGCGTTTATGATTTCACGAAGGCCGCGCTTCGCTCGCTCGGCGCGGAGATCTTCTTTGAGCGCGTCAGTCTTCGCCCGGGTAAGCCGACTGTCTTTGCCAGGCTGGGCCGCGCGCTGGTCTTTGGCCTTCCGGGCAATCCCGTCTCTGTCTCCGTGACTTTTAATCTGTTTGCGCGAACCGCCCTGAGGGCCATGCAGGGAGCGTTAAGGGTGGAGATGAGAGAAGAGCGTGCTCTGCTTTCAAGGAGCGTGCGCGGGGCTGTGGAGAGGGAGAGCTTTCTGCCCGCGGAGCTTCGCACGGATGAAGCGGGGCGGCTCCTGGCGGAGCCTTTGAAGTGGGGCGGCTCAAGCGACTTTGTGGCCTTCGCTCGCGCCACCGCGCTGATAAACGTGCCCGAGGGCATAAGAACGATGGACGCCGGAGAGATAGTAAGGGTCTTGCATCTCCCCGCCTGAGAAAAGATGAAGAAGCTTTCACACATAGACAAAGAGGGGCGCGTGAGAATGGTCGATACGAGCCGGAAGCGACAGACTCATCGTCGCGCAGTTGCGTCAGCGCGCGTCCTGATGTCCGCAGAGACGCTCAAAGCCGTACGCGAAGGGCGGACTCCGAAGGGAGACCCTGTGGAGACGGCCAGGCTGGCCGGCATCATGGCGGCCAAGCGCACGGCCGAGCTGATACCGCTTTGCCATCCCCTGCCGCTCACGGACATAGACGTGCGCGCGTCCATTCAGGAGGACGGCGTCTATCTTGAAGCTGAAGCGGCGACGCTCGCGCAGACGGGCGTGGAGATGGAAGCTCTCACAGCCGTTTCTGTCGCCGCGCTCACCGTCTACGACATGTGCAAGGCTGTGGACAAAGGGATGGAGATAACCGATGTCCGGCTGGAATCGAAGACGGGCGGCAAATCAGGAACATACAAACGAAAGTAAAAGGCGGAAGTTGAAAAGAGAGAAGCACCGCCCGCCTTCACTGACTCGCACGCTCGGCCTTTCTACTTCTGCCTTGGTTAGCTGTTGCCGCTTGCGCCGCCGCTGTACATCTCAAAGTTCGACCAGATTTTAGTGACGATATCCTTGTTGGCCTCGTACTTGCTCTCTTCCGTGTAGACCACCATGACATAGTTGTCGGTTATATCTGTGCCGACCAGTATCGTCATCTTGTATTTTTTGCCGTCGCGGTCAACAGAGGTGGCTTCGCGTGCAGTGTAATCGTCCCACTCGCCAAGGACTTTGCCAAGCGTGACCGTCTCGCCATCATTTTTCCTGCCCTCGATGGTCATGTCCATCAGCTCCTGCTTCGTGAGCGTCTTATCTTTCCAGGCATAGATTTCGACCTGGACATCGGACGGTGGTGGTACTTTAGCCTCAAAAATGTCCATCCCGTCCACCGTCGAATTTTCGCCTGTCGAGCCTTCCGGCAGCGAGAAGCCGTAGCCTTTTACTTCGTCGGCATAGTAGACCCAGTCGGCAGGCAGAGGAACTTTCTGATCTGCCGGAAGGCCCTTCGCCTGCTGGCCTCCGGGTCTGTTCTCATTCTTAATCTCCGACTTAGTATTAGATGACTGAGCGGAGTTTGCATTGCCCGCCCCTGTGTTGGAGTTGGCAGCATTGCCGGGCGCGTTCGCATTGGAGTTTGCGCCGCGGCCACAAGAGATGAGAGCGAGCGCAAGTATGGCGAACGCCGCCGCCGGCAGAATCCTGTATCTCATGAATTTCTCCTTAAATAGTTTATGGGTAAGCGATATTTATGTAGCTATGCTCGGAAGACACGAATTAAAATGGAGTGGCTGGAACTTATTACCATATCTTCTTTTTATAAGCCAGTTATTTAATCGGCAGCGCCGGGCGAGCCTACAACGTTACCATTGTTTAGCCCAGGAACTTTCGAGTACAATGGGGCGTATCAAGAGTCATGGCCGACGAGCGGCTTAGGAAAGACCGAGCGGAGATTTTATGAAGATACAGATTTCACCGGACGCGCGCCCGCAGGTTCGCACGCTTATGCTGGCAACACTGATAACGCTGGCGCTCTGGTTCATCCCGTACGCAGAGATTCTGACCTATCCTTTTCGCATCTTCGTCACCTTCATACACGAAGGCGGTCATGCGCTGGCGGCGCTTTTGACGGGCGGCTCCGTCATGGGCCTCAGCGTGCATACGGATGCGAGCGGGTTAACTTTGACTACCAAGGGGGGGCTCCTCTCGCAATTTATCACCTCCAGCGCCGGGTATGTCGGAGCGATGACTTTCGGAGTGTTGCTGCTTTTCCTGATTCGCAGGGCGGTCGCGGCTCGCATAGTGCTGACGGGCTCAGCCGTCTTCATACTGCTGCTGACTTTTATCTTCGGCCTCTGGAAGCCGATGGCCAACGCCTTTGACCCTAACGTTCAATTTTCCGGCATTCCGTTTACAGTAGCGGCAGGCGTCGTGCTTTCAATCGGACTGCTGGCGCTGGCCCGTTACGCAAGCGCCCGTGTAGCCGCTTTCTTCGTAAGCTTTCTGGCCGTGCAATGCGTGCTGAATGCCGTGCTCGACCTCAAGACGCTCTTTTTCCTGTCGTCGCCTTTCACGTCCGAAGCTCATACGGACGCTATCAACATGGCGAATGCCACGGGCATTCCCTCAATGTTCTGGGCGATACTCTGGATAGGCGTCTCGCTCGCGCTGCTTTCGATGGCGATGCGCTTCTACGCCATCAGCAAGCACCCGCCCAGGCAGCAGGACCTGCCCTTTGAAGAGCCTCTGGACATATAAACTGCCGCAGTGAGCGACGAGATGAACAGGCCGCCGGAAGCTTGTGCTCTGGAGAGCGCACACGGCGGCCTTGATGTTTCCGTGGCTGAAGCACGCACGCTCAGCTCGCTGCCCGTAGGAGCGCGCCTGATTCTTCGCTGCCGTAAGGACTGGCGCGACGCTACAATCACCTCCGTCGCGCCCGATGCCGTCACTCTCTCCGTCACCTCTCCGAAAGGCAGAACCTACCGCCTGCGCCGCCCGTCCGATTCCCTGCTCTTCTTCGACGGCCCTATTCCTGTGCTGGGCGAAGGCCACTGGCGCACGGGGATTGCCAGATACGACAGCCGCTGGTAGCAGTGGCAGAAGCGCTCGCGCCGTCACATATTTTTACTATATTTCATCAGATGAAACGACTATAATCCCGGCTCTCGCGCAGCCGTTAGCTCCGGCAGAGAGAAGCTCACAAACCAAGGCGCAGTCTGCCATAAGCGAAAGCTGTTCACAGTCACCGCAATCTTCCCGTGACGAAAGGTGAAAGAGTCATGGAACTCGCCCAGGCTAAGGAAGAACAAGAGAAGCTTGATAAAGCAGCATCACACTTAAGCTCGCAGCCCGCTCAGGCTAAGCGCCCTAAACTCAGTCCCAGCGTCGAATACCTCAGCCTTAAACTTGTCGATTTGGATGTCGATGCCTGGAGTATCGTTCGGGATCTACTGAGCAATCATGATTACGTCCAGGGCCTGCGCGACAAGCTCTCTTTATCTACCGGGCCCGGCGCAGGCAAGAAACCTATCAAAGCATGGCTGGACGATATCATAACGCTCTATGACCCGGAGAAACTGCCTGAGCTTCATGGACGAATGGTCATCATGGGTCTCGCTCTGCTTGTGCCTGACCTGTACAAGCAGCTTAGCTCGAACGGATTTCTGGCTGCGCTCGAAGCGGAGATAAAAGAGTCCTTATGGGATATTCTGAGCACGCGCGGCATTCAGCTATACGTGAACGATGCGGTCACCTCGCACACAGACCACCCGGCCAAGATAGACCTGCTGGGGCGAAAGGCTTTCGCGGACGCGCTGGCCATACGCTTGCGGCGAATAGCCACGGAGTTAAGAAAGACCGACCCGCCGCAGTCCTTCATGCTCAATATCAATGGGCCCTGGGGCGCGGGTAAAAGCTCCCTGCTCAATTTTCTGAGCGAAGCCCTCAAAGATGATATGAAGAGCGGCAAGGTCGATTATCCCGGCTGGGTCGTAGTCAACTTCAACGCGTGGAAGCATCAGCGGATAGGGCTGCCCTGGTGGTCTCTGCTGGATTCCGTCTTTCGCCAGTCCGTCAGCGAGCTACGCAAGAGAGGGCTCAGGCTCAGGTGGCGCGCCTTCACGATTTGGATTAGAGAACAGTTCTGGCGGCTCAAGGCAGGCCGCACGCACTACTTTTTGGCTGTGACCATTATCTTCGGCGTGCTTGCGCTGCTTTTTTACCTGAAGGTGGTTTCATTCCCGGGCCTGTTTACGGCTGATGAGCAGCGCAAGCTCGAATCCGCCAGCAAGCTTATCACTCTTGCCGGTGCCTTTTTCACAGCCGCCATAGCCCTGACGCGTTCCCTTGTATCCGGCTCGGCGCGTGCCGCGCGCGATTTCATAAATACGGGGCACGACCCCATGAGCGAGATGACGAACCATTTCGTCCGCCTGGTGGATTCCATCAAGCAGCCCGTAGCCATCTTTATAGACGACCTGGATCGTTGCAACGGCAATTACGTAGTTGACCTGATAGAAGGCATACAGACGCTCTGCCGCGACACGGCCGTCACGTTCATCGTCGCGGCAGACAGGCGATGGATATGCAGCAGCTACGCCAAGGCTTACGACTCTTTCGCCAGCTACGTTGACGAGCCCGGACGCCCGCTCGGCTATCTTTTTCTGGACAAGATATTCCAGCTCTCCACCTCCATCCCTCGGATGTCCGTGGACATCCAGTCGGAATACTGGAAGAGGCTGCTCTCGGGCAGCGAGACCAACATTGAAAAGCGGCTGCGCGAGGCTGAGGAGGAGGCCGCGCACGCGCGCACCGGGGGCTCCGACACGGAACAGAGCATCATAGACTACACGCGCAAGAGAAAGGGCGACGACCCATATCAGGTGCAGGCACGAAGGGGAGCCGCCGTGCTCCAGCTGGCTTCACAGGAGGTGGAGGCTGAGATTGAGCACGCCCTGAAGGATTTCGCTTCCCTGCTTGAGCCAAACCCGCGAGCCATGAAGAGGCTCATCAACGCTTACGCCGTGCAAAGAGCCATAGCCACCCTCGCGGGCGTCAGCATACGACGCGAGCAGCTTGCGCTCTGGACTATAACCTCACTGCGCTGGCCTCTGTTAACGGAGTTTCTGGAAGAGCAGCCGGAGATGATTGAATTCCTGGAAACGGATGAGCCGTTGACGGAAACCGAGCTGGCAAAAAACGGCGTGCCCAGGAGCTTGCGCAAGCTGTTTCGGGACAACGAAGTTCTGGATGTCTTTAAAGGCGAAGGCATCGGCGAAAAACTGGATAAAGATGCCATAGTCACCTGCGCCAGCCTGCGCGCGGCAGGCATGGGCTCCTCCAGCGTGGTGGCCTGAAGAGCCGAAGCTTTTTCTCCCCTCAACTGCATTTTCGGCCCACGCGTGCGGGGCTGAGAGTCTTGTCCCTGCACGGCCTGCTGTGCGCTTCGCCTTCGGGGCATTTCGGGTTATCATGGTGGTTTGCCGCAGTCCGCAAATTCTCCTCTGTGCGCTACGGTGAAACTTTTATGCCATGACTGAAGAAGCAATCGAAGTGCGCGGGGCGCGCGTCAACAATCTCAAGAACATCTCTTTCTCTATTCCCGTGGGCTATCTGACGGTAGTGACGGGCGTCTCCGGCTCAGGCAAATCGTCGCTCGCCTTCGACACCATTTACGCCGAGGGACAGCGCCGCTACGTAGAGTCTCTTTCGGCCTACGCGCGCCAGTTCCTTGAGCGCATGGACAAGCCGGACGTGGATGAAGTGCGCGGCATCGCGCCCGCCATAGCCATTCGCCAGAAGAACTCCACGCGCAACCCTCGCTCGACCGTAGGCACTCAGACGGAAATCTACGACTACCTTCGCCTGCTCTATGCTCGGGTTGGCACCACCTACTGCCGCGTCTGCGGGCGAGAGGTTCACAGGGATTCGCCCGAATCCTCCGCGCAGGAGATTCTGGACGCTCTGCCCGAAGGCACGCGCTTTTATGTTCTGTTCCCCGCCGAAGCAGGTCTTCGCCCGGAAGAGAATGAAACACAGTCAAAGAAGAACGGCGCCGGCAGAAAGAAGAAGTCGGAAGCGCCAAGCCGTACCGGCATGACGCGACAGATGGTGACGGCTCACGTCATGAGCCTCATGCAGCGAGGCTTCACGCGTCTATATGCCAGCGGTCAGGTGATTGAGCTCTCTTCGCCGGACGATTACACGCGGCCGGATTTTGAAGGCGTCTCTGTGTTGATTGACAGATTGGTTGCGCGGCCTGACGTGCGCGAGCGGCTGGTCGATTCGCTTGAGACCTGTTTTCAGGAGGGCCACGGTAAGGCCGTCATAGAGACGGCAGGGGAATCCGAGCCAAGACGCCTCGGATTCTCGGAGCGTTTCGAGTGCAAGTATGACGGCACCGTTTACGCTTCGCCTGAGCCGCGCCTCTTCAGCTTCAACAATCCTTACGGGGCATGCCCCACCTGCCAGGGCTTCGGCAACATCATAGGGCTAGATTTGGATCTGGTCATTCCGAACCCTGCTCTCTCCTTGAACGAAGGCGCTATAGAGCCCTGGACAAAGCCGCAGCACGATTGGGCCAGGACTGAGCTGCGCCGCTTCTGTCGCCAGGAGCGCATAGACATGGACGTGCCCTTTAATCAGCTGTCGCGCGTAGAGCAGCGCGCCATAGTTGACGGCAAGGGCCACTGGGGCGGCGTGCGTGGTTTCTTCACCTGGCTTGAGACGAAGAAGTACAAGCTGCACGTCAGAGTCTTTCTCTCAAAATATCGCGGCTACACTCTTTGCCCGGACTGCAATGGGGGGCGTCTCAGGCAGGAGGCGCGAGACGTGAAGGTCGGCGGCAGGATGCTGCCCGAAGCCTGTGCGCTCTCGATTAAAGAGTCCGCGAGGTTCTTTGACGAGTTGGAGCTTTCCACGGAGCAGGCAGCCATAGCCGAACGGGTGCTTCACGAGATTCGCCGCCGCCTGCGTTTTCTGGTGGACGTCGGGCTCGATTACCTGACGCTCGACCGCCTGGCCTCTACTCTGTCGGGCGGCGAGGCGCAACGCATACAGCTTGCCACGAACCTGGGCTCGTCTCTCGTCGGCGCTCTCTACGTTCTGGACGAGCCTTCAATCGGGCTTCACCCGCGCGACTCCGAGCGGCTGATTCGCCTGCTGCACAACCTGCGCGACATAGGCAACACGGTGCTGGTAGTAGAGCACGACGCGGAGATGATGCGCGCAGCAGACCACATTCTCGACATAGGCCCGGCTGCGGGCGAGCTTGGCGGGCAGGTCATCTTCGAAGGCGACTTCGAAGATTTGATGCGTAATAAGGAGTCGCTGACCGCCCGCTACCTGCGCGGCGAAGCCGAGATTAAAGAGCCAAAGCAGAGGCGCGCCCCGCAGAAACGCAGGCTATCTGTGCGCGGGGCGACCGAACACAATTTGAATAACATAGATGTTGACGTGCCCCTGGACATGCTCGTCTGCGTCACGGGCGTGTCAGGCTCGGGCAAGTCAACGCTGATTCACGACTGCATCTATGCCGGGCTTAAGAAGCAGCGCGGCGACTGGCAGGGACACGTGGGCTCTTTTGTTAAGCTTGAAGGCGTGCAGTACGTTGACGACGTGATTCTGGTTGACCAGTCGCCCATAGGCCGCACGCCGCGCTCGAATCCCGTCACCTATATAAAGGTTTACGACGCCATACGCGAGGCATTCTCGCAGACGCGCGAAGCGCAATCGCACGGCCTGGATCCTTCACACTTCTCCTTCAACGTTCCGGGCGGTCGATGCGAAGTCTGCCAGGGCGACGGAACTGTCACAGTCGAGATGCAGTTTCTGGCCGACGTTGAGCTGGTCTGCGAGGAATGCAAGGGCACGCGCTTCAAGCCGCAAATCCTCGACGTGCGTTACAGGGGCAAGAACATAAACGATGTTCTGAGCATGACCGTGCGAGAGGCTATGGTCTTCTTCCGCGACGTGACGAAGATTACCAACAGGCTGCGCGTGCTGGACGATGTGGGGCTTGGATACCTGCGTCTGGGCCAGTCGGCCACTACGCTCTCGGGCGGCGAAGCGCAGCGCGTCAAGCTCGCCGCGCATCTCTCAAAACGAACCGGCGCAAAAACCCTGTACATCTTCGACGAGCCGACTACGGGCCTGCACTTTGACGACATCAACAAGCTGCTCGCAGCCTTCAGAGCTTTAATAGAGGCCGGTGGCTCTCTCCTCGTCATAGAGCACAACCTCGATGTCATCAAAACAGCAGACTACATCATAGACCTCGGCCCCGAAGGCGGCGACCGTGGCGGCCAGGTCGTAGCCACAGGCACGCCCGAAGAGATAATGAAGGCCAAAGCATCCCACACGGGCCGCTTCCTCGGCCAGCACCTGACGCGCTCCAACGGCCTCCACGCCTGAAGCCAATGTATGCTTGAGCGCGGCCTAATCGCACGAATCGGTCTCAGACTTAGAAGAGCATAAGCACCCGGCTCGCAAATTTTTTGCATACCCGAAAAAATTTACACCCACAGCAAAAAACCTTGCTATGATATCCGGGCACACTACTACTTGGCCGCGCTTAAAGGTCAAACGCAGCAGGGTTTAGTAGTAGTTAGGCGACCAATTTAGAAAAGGGCCATCGCGCTCTGCCAAAGCGTCACAGCCATCCCCGTCACGGAGTCAACGGTAACTCCCGGAAACTGAGTATCCCCGTCTACCGTCTCCGTAGAAGAAGCACCGGGGTATTGCGTATCGCCGGCCGTTGTCACCGGCGGTGGAGCAGTAACACCTGGCAGGGGCATTTCACCTGCAAATCCAGTGCAAGTAAGTACTAATAGCAGCACGGCTGTGGCTACTAATTTACGGCAGAATTGACTAACGTTCCTCATCTTAGTTTTTCCTTGTAAGGTGATTTAATGAAACAAACCAGCTGGTTTAAACCGCCTCTTCTTTCTATGAGGCTTGGTAGATTGCATTTGCAATTAGAATTGCAAGCCAAAGAAAGGTTAATACTCCCATGACTTTAGCAGAAACACTACTCCACAAGTTAAACAATCCGAAGCTTAGCCACGATGAGCGTGCATTGCTGCGTTGCAAACTATCTGAAGAACTAGAACATAGAGGGCAGTATGAAGCCGCACGTCACGCTCTTGGAGAGTTATGGCAAGGTATTGGGCAGCGTCCAGCGTTAGATGAACTTACTGATCTCACGTCGGCAGAAGTACTGCTACGGGCTGGGACTCTTTCAGGATGGCTCGGTAGCGCCAATCAAATTGTGGGAGCGCAGGAAATTGCTAAAGATCTTATTAGTGAAAGCATTACACTATTTGAGAAGACTGGAGAGTTTAACAAAGCTAATGCTGCACGTAGCGAACTTGCGCTTTGTTACTGGCGTGAGGACGCATTCGAGGAAGCGCGTGTGCTTTTAGAAGACGTGTTTTCGCGTATTAGTGAAGAAGAGACTGAACTCAAGGCTAAAACCTTACTTCGCCGTATACTAGTAGAGTTTTCTACACGCAGATATCATGACGCGCTGAGTGTTTTAACTGAAGCCGCTCCGATTTTTGATGCCTGTGAAGATCACGTCTTAAAAGGCAGATTTCATGGACATCTTGCTCTTACCCTGCGAGGTCTTGGTACAGCCGAACATCGTCAAGACTACATGGATCGCGCAGTTATAGAGTATACGGCTGCAAGTTATCACTTTGAACAAGCTAATCATACACTCCTTCGCGCCCGTATTGAGAACAATCTTGGTTTTCTGCTCTTCATAATGGGTCGTTATGATGAAGCGGGCGAGCATCTTGAGCGGGCGCGGCGTTTGTTTGTGAGTTTCAGGGATAGTGGTAGCGTAGCTCAGGTGGATGAAACGCGAGCGCGCTTATTGTTGGCGCTGGGGAGTAACGCCGAAGCGGAGGGGGTTATTCGTGGGGCGGTTAGAACATTTGAGAAGGGTGGGGAGCAGTCGCTTTTGGCGGAGTCGCTGACGACGCAGGGGGTTGTGTTGGCGAGGCTGGGTCGATTTGATGAGTCGCGGGCGGTGTTGGAGCGGGCCATGGAGGTGGCTGAGCGCGCGGGGGCTCTGGTGTATGCGGGGCGTGCTGCGCTGGCGCTACTGGAGGAGCATGCGGGTAAACTGGGGGTGGAGCGTGCGCGCGCCGTTTATATGGTGGCGGATGAATGGCTGGCCAAGACACAGGATGCGGAGGACATCTCCAGGCTGCGTGCTTGTGCTCGCAGGGTCGTGACGCCTAAAGCGCGTAATGTGAGTGAGCAGGAGGCGACTGTCTCTTTCATTCATGCCAGCGAGCAGATAAAGGAGTTGCTCGAGAAGGCACGGCGGCTGGCAACCACTAATCTTCCCATTCTGATTACAGGTGAGACGGGCGTGGGGAAAGAGGTGCTCGCGCGGCTGATTCACTTCTGGAGCGGGCGCGCGGGGGCTTTTGTGCCGGTCAACTGTGGCGCTTTGACAGAGAGTCTGGTTGAGTCGCAGCTCTTCGGGCATCGCAGAGGCAGTTTCACGGACGCCGTCACTGATTATAAGGGAGCGGCTCGTGAGGCAGAGGGCGGCACGCTGATGCTGGACGAACTGGGAGAGCTCAGTCCGGGTAATCAAAGCAGGATTCTTCGGATGATAGAGCTTGGGGAGATTATGCCGGTCGGCGGTGACGGGCCGGAGAACGTGGATTTACGGATCATAGCCTGTACTAACGTACCGCTCTCGAAGCTGGTGGCTAAGCGTCGCTTCCGCGAAGACCTGTTTTATCGTATAGCGACCTTTGAGATAGAGATTCCTCCTTTGAGGGAGCGTTCCGAAGACGTAGAAGCACTGGCGAAACATTTCATAGAAGAGGCCGCGCGGCGCACAGGCCACAGGGTCACCTTTACGCAGGCGAGCATAGAATGCTTGAGAAGCCTGCCGCTTTACGGCAATGCGCGCGAGTTGCGCAACACCATAGAGCGCGCCGTCATCACTTCAAAGGGCGAGCCTGTCAGGGAAGAGACGTTAAAGCTGCTGTTGCTGCGCTCTACCAGTAAGGGCAGCGTCTCCGACCCTTGGGCAGAGTTCTCGCTCGTGGAGGAAGTGCGGCTCTACGAGGAGCGGTTTATAGAGCGGGCCTTGAAGGAGTGCCGCGGGAGAGTTACACACGCGGCGAGGCTGCTGGGGTTAAAACACCAGAACCTGATAGCCATCATAGAGTCCAGGCACAGGAGGCTTTTGCAGCTAAGAACGCCTGCACAGCCTAGAAGGCGCAGCATCATCAAGCGACAATAAGAGAGCCTTTCTTATTGAGCGCGCGGGACGGCTACCAGGCGCAGGCCGGAGTTGCGCTGGCGAGTTTCGGGTGTGGCGCGTATGCGCTCGCCCACGCGACAGTAGAAGGCGTTGTCTATCCAGGAGCCGCCGCGCATGACTCTGTATTTCTGGTCGCCGCCAGTCACCCAGGCGCTTCCGTCCGTGGGCGCGCCCCTGTAACTTTCGTGGTAAACATCCTCAACCCATTCCCACACGTTGCCCAGCATGTCATGCAGGCCCCAGCCGTTCGGCTGCTTCTCTCCCACGGGATGCGTCTTGCCGACAGAGTTGTTGAAGTACCATGCTATCGCGTCCAGAGCGCCCATGCTCTCGCCTGTCATCTGCCCGTGGCAGGCGTATTCCCACTCGGCTTCCGTCGGCAAGCGGTACAGAAACGGGTCGCCGCGCTCGTTCAGCTTCTTGACGAAGGCTTGCGCGTCCGCCCATGAGACCTGTTCTACCGGGAGATCTTCGCCTTTGAAGTTGGACGGATTATCGCCCATGACGGCGCGCCACTGCGCCTGGGTTATCTCGTAGCGCCCTATGTAGAATCCCCTGCGTATAGAGACGCGCCTGGCCGGTCGCTCGTCCGCGCCGCCCGTATTCGAGCCCATCATGAAGCTGCCCGAGGGTATATAGGCGAACTCCATTCCCAACTGGTTGGACATCACGGTTCCAGGCTTTGTCGTGTCCGGCTGAGCGTTTGCCGTCGCGGGCTCGGCAGTTGAAGTCTGCGGCGGCAGGGCGGTGGTTGTGCCGGTTTTCTTCGCCGGAGGCGCAGCCCTCCTGCCGGTGCGTCGCTGCCCCTCTGCGCTCGTTGTAAAAACGAGCGGCAGCGTAAGAGATAGCGCGATTAAAAAGGCGAGGCCCGCATGATTTCTGCTTGGACGATAAGTGCTCTTCATTTCTATAAATCAACCTGTATTCCACTAAAGCTTTTTTCAGGGGGAGAAAACGTGTCCGGCTATCTTAACGAAAACGGGTTGAGTGCGCTAGAGTGTCAAGGCTCAATAGATTTTCAGAAGCTTCCGACAGAGGTAAAGCAAATGGGTCTCAAAGAAAGAATCGTCTCGGACATGACCGCAGCCATGAAGGAGAGGGACGCGGCGCGCACCTCCGTACTTAGAATGGTCAAAGCCTTCGTCATGAACCGCGAGATCGAGAAGGGCGGCGCGCTCGATGAAGAGGAGATGACCAAAATCCTTCAGTCGCTCGTCAAGCAGCGCCGCGATTCCATAGAGCAGTACGAGAAGGCCGGTCGCCAGGATTTGGCTGACAAGGAGCACGCCGAAATAGAAGTCATTGAGGCCTACCTGCCGCGTGCGGCGTCGCGCGAAGAGATAGAGCAGTCTGTCGCCGCAGCCATAGAAGAGACAGGTGCCAGTTCCATGCGCGAGATGGGTCAGGTGATGAAAGCCGTACAGGCGCAACTACAGGGCAAGAGCGTGGACAACCGCGTGGTCAGCGAAATCGTCAAGGCGAAACTCGGAAATTAAGCGGCAGGCGCGCGGGCGGGGGAAACCCCTCGAAACAGCCTTTTTACTGCCCGCCCCTTGCGACCCTGCGGCCACTTTCTCCACGCTTGCTTCTCCCCTATGTTTCCCCTATAATCATTCGCTTGCTCAGAGCACGGCGGTCGCGTCCGGTGGGTTCTCGGCCCACTTTTTCTTTTGCGCTCTGGAAACTTTTTTGAGAAGGCGAACAATGGGTCAGGATTCGATTGATAAGCGAATAGAGGGGATTGCCGAGCGCGTGGCGGCGGATAATGGCCTTGAACTGGTTCATGCGGAAGTCGGCGGGCCGGACG
>DASVVZ010000094.1:0-3173 GCA_036389875.1 Pyrinomonadaceae bacterium | reverse complement strand
AGGCAGACCTCTTCAATCAGACTATGCGCGACCTTCATGTGGACCCGCGCATGGTCAGGATGAGCATAGAGAAGCGGCTCGATAGTGGCCGGCAGCACGTCGGCAAGGGCTTTCGCATAGCGCCCGACACCACCGACCTCTTCAAGCGCGCCATGGAGCGCGCCCGTGCGCAAGGACGCAAGACCATTGAGGCGACAGATATTTTTACAGCTCTTTCACAGGACGAGCGCGGGCTTTTTGTTGAAGTCCTCAGGGACTTCGGCGTCTCGCACGAGACCGTGATGGAGAACGTGCGCTCGCGCGTCATTGTGCGCGAGCAGGAGGAGGAGCAGTACAAGAAGAAGTTCGAGCTGCCTCCTTACTTGAAACATTTCGGAGTCTCTCTGAACCGGCTGGCGCGCATGGACAAGATTCCGCCGACCATCGGGCGCGAGCTGGAGATTCAGCAGATGGTGGAGATTCTCTGCCATCGCGAGCGCGCAAACTCGCCTATGCTCGTGGGTGAGCCGGGCGTGGGCAAGACGGCTGTGGTCGAAGGACTGGCACGCCTGGTCGAGCTTGAGCCTGAGAAGGTTCCGGCCCGTCTTCGCGGCTCGCACATAGTTCAGCTTCAGATGGGCGGACTCGTCGCGGGCACCATGCTGCGCGGCATGTTCGAGGAGCGCATTAAGGGAATCATTGACGAAGTTAAGGAACGCGACAACCTGATTCTCTTCATTGACGAAGCTCACACGATTATCGGCGCTGGCGCTGCGCTCGGCACGTCGAGCGATGCCGCCAACATGTTCAAGGCGGCTCTGGCACGCGGCGAGCTTCGCATCATAGGCGCTACGACACTGACCGAGTACAAGGAGTACATAGCCGAAGACGAGGCGCTCGCTCGCCGCTTCCGCATGGTCAAGGTCGATGAGCCTACGATTAACGAGACGCGCGAAATCCTGCTTGGGCTTCGCCCGCGTCTTGAGCGTAATTACTCGGTGACGATTTCCGACGACGCCATTAACACTGCGCTTGAGATGGCACCGAAGTACATCAGGAATCTACACCTGCCTGACAAGGCGATCGGCTGGCTGGACACGGCCGCCGTCAAGGTGGAGATTAACGAGCCGAACACTCTGGTGGTCAAGCCCGAGCACATCATAGAGGTCATCTCGCAGGAATCACGCATCCCGCGCGACATGATTTTCCGCGACACCAACGACCGCTTCGCCTTCATGGACGAGGAGCTTGGCAAGCGCGTCATTGGCCAGAAAGAGGCCATCAAGGCCGTTGCTCAGCGCCTCAGATTGAACAAGGGGCCGCTCAAGGATAATCATTACAAGCCTGACGGAGTGCTTCTCTTCTTAGGCCCTACGGGCGTCGGCAAGACGGAGCTCGCCAAGGCCGTGGCGGAGTTCATGTTCGGCGACGAAGAGAAGATGGTTCGCATAGACATGAGCGAGTACGGCGACGGGACCGTCGGAATTGAAAAGCTCATAGGCATGCCTCGCGGCATTGTGGGCTCGGAGCGAGGCGGCATCCTGACCGAGCAACTGCGAGAGAACCCTTACACGGTTCTTCTGCTGGACGAGGTTGAGAAGGCTTCGCCTTATCTTATGAACCTCTTCCTTCAGGCTTTTGACGAAGGCTGGATGACGGATGGACGCGGCAAGAAGGTTTACCTCTCCGACGCGATCGTCATCATGACTTCCAACCTCGGCTCCGAGAGCTTTAAGAAGTACGAGAAGCCGCTGGGATTCGGCACAAAGACACTGGGCGACGTTCGCGCCGTCAAGGGCGAAGTCATGAAGGCTGCGGAGCAGCGCTTCTCGCCGGAGTTCCGTAACCGCATTGACGAGATAGTCGTCTTCTCGCCCCTGACCATGGACGAGGTGCGGCAGATAGCGGAGCTTTACCTGGGCAGGTTGCAGCGCCAGATGGAGCGGCAGGGCAAGGACGTAATCGTCACCCAACGCGCCATAGATCTGCTGACCGAAAAGGGCTTCAGCCCGACCTACGGGGCAAGATTCCTGAAGCGTCACATAGACGAGAAGGTCAAGCTGCCTATCACTAACATGTGGAAATCCGCTTCGCGCTTTATGGCCGACGTGGAAGACGGCGAAGTAGTGATTAAGCCGCACGAAGAACTGGAAGTCGTGCTGAACTAGCTGCCCGTGCGTTCTTTAACCTGAAAAGGGCTTCGGTGAGTCTATGGCTCACTGAAGCCCTTTTGTTTTAATCCGGGAATCAGTCCTTGCGAACTTCATTTCCGCAAACCTCTCATGTTTTAATAGGCTTATGAATAAGAGAAATATCCTCCTCGCGCGGTGCGCACGACTCTTTTTAAGCACACTCTCCATAGCCCTCCTTCTGCTTTCAGCTCAGGCGCAGGAGGGGCGGCCCAAGGCCGACAACGACGCCAAGGCGGAGCAGATTCTGGAGCGCGCCACGAAAGCCCTGGGCGGCGATACATATATGAATGTTCGCTCGACCACTTCTCGCGGCTACTACACGCTCTTTAAGGACGGCGTGTCGGGGCTGCCTATGACCTTCGTGGATTACATAATTTACCCGGACCGCGAGCGGACGGAGTTCAAGGGCGCGGGCGTAAAAGTCATACAGACTAACACGGGCGATACAGGCTGGCTCTATGACGGAGAGGCCAAGAGCTTGCAGGACATGACCAAAGAGCAGGTAGAGGACTTTCGCTTTGCCATGCGCACGAACATAGACTATCTGCTGCGCGGCTTCTGGCGAAAGGAAGGCGCAAGGCTATCTTACGTGGGGAGGCGCGAGGCCGGAGTCGGGAAGCGCAACGAGACTATTCGACTGACCTACGTGGACGGGCTGGCGGTCGAATTCGAGTTCGGCGCGCAGGACGGCCTGCCTGCAAAGGTTCTATACAAGAAGAAGAGCAAGGAAGGCGCCGAGACCGCGGAAGAAGACCGCTTCGCGCAGTTCGTCACCATAGAAGGCGTCATGATGCCGTTTATCGTCGATCATTACCGTGACGGCCTGCAATCCAGCCGCATCAGTTATCAATCGGTCGAAATTAACCGCCCCATCAACGAATCCCTCTTCACGCGCCCCGCCAACGCCAAGGCCGTGAAGTAACACACAGCAGAGAGAAACCACTAAAGCACACAAGGCAGCGCGAACATAAAAGCTTTCGCGCTGCCTTGTGTGCTTTAGTG